>CAJUCC010000057.1 GCA_910585205.1 uncultured Lachnospiraceae bacterium | reverse complement strand
TGTCAATATATTTTACGGAAATTTCCGTAATTTGAAAGAAGGGTCTACCATATGAATAATAAGCAAATTACTAATATTATCAAAAAACTATGTCAAGAAAAGAAAATTACTATATCTACCTTGCTTTTAAATTGCAATATAACTAAAAGTTTCATATATGATTTAGAAAAACGTTCTACCTCGCCTTCATGTGATAAAATTGTTAAAATTGCTGACTATTTAGGTTGCTCTGTCGATTATCTCCTCGGTCGAACCGATATTCCTGAAGTAAACAGGCGGAATAACGCAAATATTGAAAAAGACATTCATACATATAACAATAAAGAAATAATTCCATCGGCTTTCGAAGAGCCTCCCCGTTATAACTTCCAAAATCCAATAGCTATTCTTGGGAGAGTGGCTGCGGGCACTCCTGTCCTCTCTTATGAGGTGGACTATGGTACTATAGTCCCGGAAAACCCGTCAGCTTCTTATGCCCTGATTGCACAGGGAGACAGCATGTATCCCGTTATTCTGGATGCTGAAACCATCGAAGTGATAAACCAGAATGTTTTGGAGCAGGGAGAGATTGGTATTATATCCGTTAATGGTGAGATGACTTGCAAGAAATTCTATAATTTCCCCGACCATTATGAACTCCGGGCCATCAACCCGAATTTTGAAACGATTACAGTCCCGAAAAACCCTTCAACAAATCTTCAAATCAGGGGGAAGGTATCTTTAACCAAAGCTCAGATGAACCGTCTGTGAAGCTGTTTTTTATTTTTTTGTACAAATACCGAATTGATTCGGATATTGGGAAACTGTTTTTACATATATAATAAAGGAAGTTTTGCAGCGGCAATATTACATCATAGTAGTTTCCCAATATTTTTATAATTTTGTTTATGCCGCATAAATACTGGAAAAATATTGGGAAACTGTCTTTTGTCTCTCTAGCCAAAGGTTTCCCAATATTCTATATACTCAATTTCACACATCTTCAACAAAGTTAAACAATTATTCAAAAAGCCCATTTATCAGCTTTTTCAGGATTCAATTTTTAAAGTTTTGTGAAACAAAAAATAGAGCCGTCATTTCAGGCTCTATTTAAGCAGATTTACATTTTTCACTTAAAATGTCATTTTATAATTCCCCAAATGCTACAAACGGCGTAGATTCGGCATTTTTGGGGTTTTTGCGGGATTTTTCAATTCTCGGTTTTTATGTCATTCTTTATGAATGATTACACACATATTTCCGGCAGTGCGGCCATCAACAGGCGCTCTGCATTGCGGACAATCAAAGCTGTATGGATAAAGACCGCTATGACGGATTCCGCGCCGGTTTTGGAAAAGACACCGCCGGCTTTATGCTGATTCCGATGCAAAAAGTACGGCGCAGACAATTTTATCTGGAAAATCTGGCGCGCCTTCGCAGCGTTACGGCCGTATTTGCGGTATCGGATTATTATGCCATCGATCTGATCCATTTTCTGCTCACGCAGGGAATTGCCGTGCCCGGCGATATAGCCGTGGCAGGCTTTGACGATACGCCCATGTGTGAAATGGTCTCTCCCACACTGACCTCCGTTCGGCAGGATCTGTCTCTGCGGGCCAAAATCGCGCTGGAAAAGCTGCAGGCGCTGAAAGCACACCGGGAAACAGAGGCAACCAGGATGCTCCCCGTCCGTCTAATCGAACGCGCCAGTACCAAATTGTGAATTCTGCACAATTTTATTTTTGAAATTTTGTATGAGGTTATGCGTTTAACTTTTGAAGTTATTCTCCTTCGGCAGTACAATAGCAGTAACTCCCACGACGCGTTGAGACAGCGCCATGGTAATTGACCGCAGGTATCTCTTGCGCTGGCAGGCGTGTTTACCATACTCTGCCTGTTCTTTCCCCGGCAGATCATGGGCTTATATACATCCGATCCTCTGCCCGCAAAAGCGGCGGCTTCCTATCTGTTTCTGATCGCCGGCACGTTTTTTCCGATTGCGGGCGCCACGTTACTGGCCACGTTACTGCGCTGTATGGACAAAGCCGCGCTGCCTCTGTATGCCAGTATCTTTGCGGCTGTGTTGAATACCGGGCTGAATTATATCCTGATATTCGGAAAATGGCGCCTGCCTGCCATGGGGACATCCGGTGCCGCACTGGCCACTCTGCTCTCCCAGGCAGTCAATTTTCTCATGATGTTTGTGTTGTTTCATAAGTATCAGGCGATTCTGGCACGTCCTGCCGGCGATCCGTCTTCCGTGACTGTCGCCCCGGAGACCGTTACCCGCAGGCAGTATGCCGCGATCTTACTTCCTGTCCTGATCTGTGAATTTATGTGGAATCTGGGCGAAAATGTCTACGTGGCAATCTACGGGCATCTGGGTACCGATGCCTGCGCCGCCATGACACTGATGAATCCGGTACAGGGGCTGATGATCGGTGCATTATGCGGCCTGTCACAGGCGTCCGGCATTCTGATCGGCCGGAAACTCGGGAGCGGCGCTTATGACGAAGCGTATCGGGATTCCAGGCGCCTGCTGTATTACGGCCTGATTACCTCTCTGCCCTTTTCCGTGCTGATTGTCCTGACCCGAACCCTGTATGTAAGTATCTATCAGGTATCGGAAACCGTCAGACTGCTGACCACGCAGATTCTGATCGCTTATGCCGTGATCGCCCCCTTTAAAATCCAGAACATGATTCTGGGCGGCGGCATCGTCCGCAGCGGCGGAAAGACCCGGTACATTATGATAATCGACCTGATCGGTACATGGGGGTTCGGCGTGCCGCTCGGCCTTCTTTCCGCCTTTGTCTTCCGGCTCCCCGTTGCGTGGGTGTATTTTATCCTTTCACTGGAAGAATGTGTCCGCTATGCGATCACGGTCGTCGTTTTCCGCCGCAGGAACTGGATGCAGAAACTATAACGCAGCGAAATATGATATATATTACGAGATAAGGAGGCATTACTTATGCAAAAAAAATGGTGGCACGGCAAGGCAGCTTATCAAATCTATCCAAAAAGCTTTCTGGATACGACCGGGAACGGTATCGGGGACTTGCGGGGCATTATCAGCAAACTGGATTACCTGAAAGAACTCGGTATTGACATTATCTGGCTTTCCCCCTGTTACCAGTCGCCGCTGGCCGATCAGGGATATGATATTTCCGACTACTATCGAATCGATCCCAGGTTCGGCACAATGGAAGATATGGAAGAACTGATTGCCGGGGCCAAAGCGCGGGATATATACATTCTGATGGATCTGGTTGTCAATCACTGCTCCGACGAACATATATGGTTCCAAAAAGCGCTGCAGGATCCCTACGGCCCTTATGCCGGTTACTTTTACTTCGAAAAAGGAATCGACGGCCGCGCACCGAATAACTGGCGCAGCTATTTCGGCGGCAGCGTATGGGAGCCTGTGCCCGGCACGGACTTGTATTATCTCCATATGTTCCACAAAAAGCAGCCCGATCTGAACTGGGAGAATCCGACGCTGCGAGAAGAGATTTACCGCATGATGTGCTGGTGGATGGACAAGGGGCTGGCCGGTTTCCGCATCGATGCCATTATCAACATAAAAAAAGCGCTCCCGTTTGCGGCGCACCAATATCCCGCCGACCGGGACGACGGTCTTGCTTCGCCTTCGGCCATGCTTGCCGATGCCGTGGGAATCGGCGCATTTCTCGGCGAGATGCGTGACCGGGTGTTCCGAAAATATGACGCCTTTACCGTGGGCGAAGTATTCAACGCCCGCGAAGAAGAACTGGAAGACTTTATCGGAGATAACGGCTATTTCTCTACCATGTTTGACTTCCGGGCCGCTGTCTGGGGCAGCAGTGAAAAAGGCTGGTATGACTCGCGCCATATTACCCCGGAAGCATATAAGGCATGCTGCTTTGCCTCTCAGAAACAGATGCAGCATGTCGGTTTTCCCGCAAATATCATCGAAAATCACGATGAACCGCGCGGTGTCAGCCGTTATATCCCCGCATCGGATCTGTCCGATACTTCCAAAAAAATGCTGGCCGTCGTCTCCTTTATGCTGCGCGGCCTTCCCTGGATTTATCAGGGGCAGGAACTGGGGATGGAAAATCTGCCGTTTTCCTCGATTGACGAGATCGACGACGTGAGTACAAGAGATGAATATGCCGTAGCACGCCGGCATGGCCTGCGTGAAGACCAGGCACTGGAAGCCGTATCATTTTACAGTCGTGACAATGCCCGCACCCCCTTCCAGTGGGATGACAGTGAGAATGCCGGATTTACAACCGGAACCCCCTGGCTGCGCGTCAATCCCAATTACACCCGCATCAATGCGGCCGCACAGACCGGCGATCCCGATTCCGTATTTTCTTTTTACAAAGCGCTGATCGCCCTGCGCAAAAATCCCGCCTGCGCGGACACCATCGTATACGGCGCCCTGGAGCCATTTATGGAAGATACCGAACGGCTGATGGCATTTTTCCGGCGCAGCGAAACACAGACACTTCTGGTACTGGCAAACTACCGGCAGGAAGACCGTACCCTTACGCTTCCTGCTCCCTGTAAAAAGATATTGCTCAATAACTACCGGATGCTTTATACTGAGAACGAAACAGAAATCACGTTACAGGCATATCAGGCCGTTATACTGGAACTGGAAAGGCAGACGGAAACGGTATGAACCGGAAGCGCAGCGTTACCAAACAATCTGTCAAAACGGTCTGTCTGCGACAGGAGGAATACGAAAATGGTAAAAGATGCAACAGCCACATTAAAAAAAGGAGAGGGGCGGACGCTGAAAGCCGGCGGGATGTGGGTCTATGACAACGAAATCTCGTCCCTTACGGGAGAGTTTGAGGACGGAGATATTATTTCTGTCCATGATTTTGACGGTTTTTTTCTCGGATATGGCTTTATCAATACCAAATCACGGATTACGGTCCGTATCCTCTCCCGCCGCAAAGACTGTCCCGTAACGGCAGACTTTATTCGACAAAAAGTGCGGGATGCCTGGGCATACCGAAAAGCCGTCACCGACACCGGCTGCTGCCGTATCATTTTCGGAGAAGCCGACTTTCTCCCCGGCATTGTCATCGACAAATTTTCCGATGTGCTTGTCGTCGAATCTCTGGCACTCGGCATCGACAGACTGAAACCGCTGATTCTCGACACGCTGACCGCCGTTTTAAAAGAAGACGCTATCCATATCCGCGGCATTTATGAACGCAGTGACGCCAAAGTGCGGCTGCAGGAAGGGTTGGAACGCTACAAAGGTTTTATCGGCGCGCCGTTTGACACGCATGTCGAAATCACGGAAAACGGCGTGACCTATCTCGTGGATGTCAAAGACGGGCAGAAAACCGGATTTTTCCTTGACCAGAAAAATAACCGGGCAGCCATTCACGGTATCTGCAAGGGTAAAAAGGTGCTGGACTGCTTTACCCATACCGGTTCTTTTGCCCTCAACGCCGGTATCGCAGGCGCATCTTCCGTACTCGGTGTGGATGCCTCCGAAACCGCCATACAGTGTGCACGCGAAAATGCCGCCCGCAACCATCTGGAAGAAACGGTGCGTTTTCAGACGGCGGATGTCTTTGATCTCCTTCCCGAACTCGAAGCCGCAGGCGAGACTTTCGACATCGTAATTCTCGACCCGCCCGCTTTTACCAAGTCGAGAAATTCCGTAAAAAACGCCGTGCGCGGCTATCGGGAAATCAATCTCCGCGGCTGCCGCCTTGTCAGAAACGGCGGTTTTCTCGTCACCTGTTCCTGTTCTCACTTTATGGAACCGGATCTCTTTGCCAGAACGATAAAAGAAGCTGCCCATGGCGCCCATAAGCGGCTCCGGCAGGTAGAATTCCGTACACAGGCGCCTGACCATCCGATCTTATGGGGGCTGGACAGCTCATATTATTTAAAATTTTACATTTTTCAGGTGGTGGAAGAATCGTAAAGGCAACGTTACCCTTCCAATGCCGCCCTCACCTCATCCATTGTCGGAATGGAATCCGTCGCTCCCATCCGGGAGACGGTAATCGACGAAGCCCTGGCACACATGCGCAGCGCCTCTGCGACCGGCATCTCCGCAAGCAGAGAAGCGATAAAGTAACCGGTAAACGTATCGCCGGCCGCCGTTGTGTCCACGGCTTTCACCGGGAAAATTCCCTGTCTGCATGTCTGGTCTTTGTCCCGATACATTACGCCGTCGGAACCGAGTGTCAGCACAACCGCGGAATCCGGGAATTTTTCCATCATCACGTCCAGTATTTTCTCCGGCTCCGTTTCCCCGGAAATCTGTCCGCCCTCAATCTCATTCAGCAGGAAAATGGAAATCTTTTTCAGATCACAGGCATCCAGTGCACTGTCAAAGGGCGAGGGATTGAGGGCAATGCGCATACCGATTTCATATGCTTTATCGATAATATAATCCAGTTCGTTGATTTCATTCTGCAGCAGCAGAATATCCCCCTTCGCAAAGCCGGACAATACCTCGTCCACAAACGCTCTGGTAATCTTGCGGTTGCTGCCGCCGTATAACAAAATGCAATTCTGTGCATTTTTATCGAGCTGGATAATCGTATGTCCGCTCTTGCCCGGAATCCGTCGGATATATGTCGTATCCACGCCGCTCTTTTTACAGGTTTCCAGAAACTGTGCGCCTTCCTCCCCGATCATCCCCGCATGATACACCGGCACCCCTGCCCGGGCGAGGGAAATGGACTGGTTCAGACCTTTTCCGCCGAGAAAGGTTTCCATCCCCGAGGAGCTCAATGTCTCGCCGGGAGTCACCGCATGGTCCACATTGTATACATAGTCATAGTTTAAAGAACCAAAATTCAATACCTTCATACATTACTCTCCGTTTCTTTTGCCATTACTCTGTTTTCCAGAATGCACAGGAATAAGGAGGCAGATCGCTGCCGCCACCAAAATCATGTTCCTTTCCCGTAATCAGATCAACCGCTCTGCCTGCCTCTGCATTAAAGTCCGCATGATACACCGAACTGTCCGCATTGACTGCAACCAGAACCCGTTCCCCCTCCGCTTTCCGTTCAAAGATCAGCTGTTTCGGCTGTACCATAATATTGCGGTAGCTGCCATAGCACAGCGCCCGGCTCTCCGTCCGCGCCTTTGCCAGTGCGCTGACCCATTTCGTCAGTTCATTGCACACCGGTTTTTCCACTTCCGGCCGCAGCGCATAGTCGCTGTCCTTTTTATTTCCTTCGATTCCCCATTCACTGCCATAATAGACGGCCGGAACGCCCGGCATTCCAAACAGCAGTCCATACACCGGCTCCAGACAGTTGCGGTCCGTCAGGATCGTTGCAATCCGGCTGACATCATGATTGTCGGCAAAACTGAGCAGGTGCTTTCCTGTATAGAGACACCACTGCTCCTGTCCGAACTGCCGGTTCAGGCTGTATGAAATCTCATGCATGTTTCCTGTGTTAAAGCTGGAGTACAGCCCCTTGTAACACTCATAATTGGTCACGCTGTGGCACGCCTTCTCATTCATCCACCGGTTATAATCGCCGTGTAACGTCTCGCCTACGAGCACGAAGTCCGGCTTAATGCCGTCCGCCAGCCCCCGCAGCGCTTCCAGAAATCCCGGTTCAAGACAGTACGCCACATCCAGACGCAGGCCGTCGATGTCAAACTCTCTGACCCACCCCCGTACGGCGTCAAAGAGATAATCTCTTACCGCGGGATTCTGTACATTCAATTTTACCAGCTCATTGCATCCTTCCCATCCCTCATACCAGAAACCGTCATTGTAATTGGTGTTGCCGTCAAAGGAAATGCGGAACCAGTCCTTGTATGGGCTGTCCCACTTTTTCTGCCGCACATCTTCAAACGCCCAAAAGCCCCTGCCTGCATGGTTAAATACACCGTCCAGCAGGATCTTCAGCCCCGCCTGATGCAGTGCATCGCAAACCGCTTTAAAGTCTTCGTTCGTCCCAAGTCTGCAGTCTACCTTATGATAGTCTCTGGTGTCATACCCATGGGCATCGCTTTCAAACAGAGGATTAAACAGGACACAGGTGGCCCCTGTTTCCTTAATATGTTCCACCCAGTCCAGAATCCGCAGGATTCTGTGCTCTTGTACCCCGTCATTTTGCCGGGGCGCGCCGCACAGCCCCAGGGGATAAATCTGATAAACAACCGCTTCTTCAAACCACATATTGATACGCTCACTTTCTATTGATATTTCTGCCTGATTTCTGCTTTCTCTTCCAGCCAGTCACCGATCAGCGCATGTACCGCTTCCCGGCCGACTTCGTTGTGAAGCTCATGCCTGCACCGGTCAAACAGCCTCACTGTAATATCCTCTATGCCCGCTCTCCGGTAAATGCAGAATACTTTTTCCACCGCTTTACCATAGTTTCCCACCGGGTCCTCCCTGCCCGAAGCCATCAGAATCGGCATGTTTTTCGGGATATGTCCTATGTTAGTCCTTTTCCCGATAAAAAGCAAGGTTTTCATCAGGGCCGCCACGCCGGACGCGGTAAAGACAAAGGTACACGCCGGATCACTGTTGTAGGCTTCCATAACGTTCCGGTCGGAACATACCCAGTCATTTGCAGACTCCGGGTGCCGTATTCTGCGGTTATAACTGCCGAACATAAGCTTCCGCAGCAAAGTGCTCCGATAACGCGCTCCCCTGTATGCCGCCATAAACTCCGCCAGCAGCAGTCCCGCCAGCGCAGCGGCCGCGCCATGATTACCCGTTCCCAGAAGGACGGCGCCGTCCAGCTCTCCGCCGTATGTCATCAGATACCGCCTTGCCAGAAAGGACCCCATACTATGTCCCAGAAGGAAACACGGACATTGGGGAAAACGCTTTTTCAGAATCTTTGTCAGCCTGTGCAGATCGTTTACCATACAGGCGCTTCCGTTCGCGGCATCAATATGCCCCCAGTCTTCGGTCGATCGCACCGACCGGCCATGTCCCAGATGGTCGTTCCCCGCCACGAGAAACCCTCGCGCCGTCAGAGACGCCGCCAGTTCTTCGTACCGGCCTGCGTATTCCACCATGCCATGCGAAATCTGTACGATCCCCTTCGGGCTTGCATAGCTTTCTTTGTCCGGCATCCAGATAACCGTGTAAATCCGATTGTCTCCGTCCGAAGACGGAAAGTAAAATTCCTTCCTGTGCATACGATTCTCCCTGTCACATAACTATGAAATAAACTGCAAAAATGTCTTCTTTTCTGCCTTTGTATGCTTCAGTAAAATCCCTGACAACGGCGGAAGTGCAACCGAAAGCTTCCCGTTCTTTACCTGATAATACCGCTCCTCCGTCGTAAAACCGTTCTCTGATGTCATCAACAGCTGCGTCAGAATCGTATCTTTGGGAATGCCTGCCTCCCAAATACTGATTTCCCTGCTGATCTCCGTATCGTTGTTATTAATCATTACGACACATTGTTCCTCGCCCGTAAATCTCCCATAGGCGATAAAATTATACTCTCCGGCGAGATTGATCAGCGAGCCCCGCCGCAATTCCCGATTTTCTTTCCGAATCCGAATCAGTGTTTTATGATATGCTATCAGCTCGGTATCTTCCTTTCCCCACGGATAGGTACGTCTGTTATCGGGATCGGTAAAACCGCACAGACCGGCTTCGTCCCCGTAATAGATTGTCGGCGCTCCCATCCATGTCATCTGAATCAGTACCGCCTCCCGGAAGACCGGTTTGCTGACCCCATCTTCCGCCGCCTTTGCGCCCAGTGTATTGATCCGTCCGACTTTACGGTTTGTTCTCGTCAGAAAGCGGGAGTGATCGTGGTTTGAAAGCTCGTTCATGGCCACCTGCAGGGACGGCGTTGTAAAATCGATATTATGATGCTTCATCGCCTCCCAGAAACTGAATGCATTTCCCCGGAGATCCTCCCGGTAATCGTCGCTGTGCTTCTGCATACCGGTCAGAAACCACGTCACCGGCTCCATAAAAGCGTCATAATTCATGACGGAATCCCATTCGTTTCCCCGCAGCCAGCTCTCAGGATTGCCATAATGCTCCGCCAGAATCAGTGCATTCGGATTAACACTCTTTACCGCCTTCCGGAAATCCTGCCAGAACCGGTGATTCTCCTCCGCGCTGTTGCCCAGATCAGCAGCCACATCCAGACGCCATCCGTCTGCGCAATACGGCTCCGAAACCCATTTTTTGCCGATTTCCAGCATATAATCATATACCTCTCTGGAACCGGAATAATTCAGTTTCGGCAGCGTATCATGCCCCCACCAGCCGTCATACGTATGATTATACGGCCATTTGTCCTGCTGATAAAAGCGGAAGAAATCGCGGTACGGACTGTCCTGCGCCACAAAAGCGCCCTTGGCATAACCGTCTGCATTCTCATAAATGCGCTCCCTGTCCATCCATTTATTGAACGATCCGCAGTGGTTGAATACGCCGTCCAATATAACGCGGATGCCGCGTTTATGCGCTTCTTTTACCAGCCGGATAAACAGCTCATTGCTGGCCTCCAGATTTTTGCGGTTTGTCACCCGGTTGATATAACGGCTCGCAAATCGATTTTCCCGCTCTCCTTCGGGAAGCAGCTCACCCGCATCCTCCACAATCTTACCAAAATGCGGGTCTACATAATCATAATCCTGAATATCATATTTATGGTTTGACGGCGATACGAAAATCGGATTCAGATAAATCACATCGATCCCCAGTTCCTGCAGGTAATCCAGTTTATCCATAACGCCCTGCAGATCACCGCCATAAAAGCGCCGCACATCCATGTGGTCAGGATATGCGTCCCAGTCCTCCGACCTGACAACAGGTTCCCCGATATAGCGATATTCCCCTGTCAGTACATCGTTCGAAGAATCGCCGTTGCAGAAACGGTCAACAAAAATCTGATACATAACCGCGCCTTTTGCCCATTCCGGCGTACGGAACCCGGGAATAACCCGGAAATAAAAATGCTCCTGTGCCGTCTTGACCGCGCCCCGCACGTCAAAACAGCAGTCAATCTTACCGGCTATCACTTCAAAATAATACGTAAGCAGTTCGTTTTCCAACTGCACTCTTATAAAATAGTAGTCAAATTCTCCCTCCGTACACTCGAACAGCATTAGTTCTTTCTGTCCCTTGCTGACAAAGTAAACCCGGTCAATATTTCCCTTTGCGCAGCGAAAGCGTATGGTGATTTCATCATAAGGCGCCGGTTCCGCAGGCATCACATAATTTTCGGTCGTATCGCTGTACAGCGCCCTTTTTCGGAATACGGGGCGCATATTGACAACATATTCCTGTTGCTGCCGCACTTTCAGAAATCGGTCCAGTTCCATAGTAGTACCCTCTCTTACCTTTAAAAATTAAAACACTCCGCGCGCATGCAGCTCACGTGACCATGCTGCCGTACCCGCTAAGTGTTCCTATTATATCATAAATCCGGACAGTAAAAAAGACAGCATTTCGATCGGCTGTCTTTTTTAGAGAAGGTATTTCTTTCTTATGGGGTATAGCAAAAAACTATATAATGTATTGGGGGGGGTTACAAATAGTATAATACCAGAGGTGGTACCAAATGTCTATTCTCGCAATTCACAAATATTACAAAACCGCCACTCTAAATTTGTTAATTATTCACAAAAAAGTTCCTCAAACTCTGTTCTGGAAATCTTCTCACGGGCAATCAACAGCTCGGCGCAGTGGTGCAGCACCTTGTCATGCTCCTGGATGATCGCTTTCGCCTTTGCATAGCAGGCGTCGATCATGCGTTTCACCTCTCTGTCAATCTCATTGGCAATGGATTCGCTGTGGCTTCTTGTATGCGCCAGATCACGCCCGATAAACACTTCGTCGTCATCCTCATCATAATTAATCAGACCGATCTGCTCCGACATGCCGAACTTTGTCACCATTTTTCTGGCTACTTTTGTAGCCTTTTTAATATCACTGGAGGCGCCCGTCGTAATATCCCCAAAGATAATCTCCTCGGCAATGCGCCCGCCCAGACTTACCATAATCTCCTGCTCCATGCGGCTCTTTGTCATAAACATGTCGTCGCGTTCCGGCAAGGGCATCGTGTAACCCGCCGCACCGACGCCGGTGGGAATGATGGAAACGGTGTACACCGGCCCGACATCCGGCAGAACATGAAACAAAATCGCATGTCCGGCTTCGTGATATGCGGTAATCCGTTTTTCCTTATCGGAAATAATGCGGCTTTTTTTCTCGGAACCGATTCCTACCTTAATAAATGCTTTCCGAATGTCTTCCTGTTTGACAAAGGCCCTGTTTGCCTTTGCCGCAATGATCGCGGATTCGTTGAGGAGATTTTCCAGATCCGCGCCCGTAAACCCGGCCGTTGTCTGCGCAATCTGCTTGAGATCCACATCTTCGGCCAGCGGTTTGTTTTTCGCATGTACTTTCAATATATCTTCTCTGCCGCCCACATCGGGAGCGTTGACGGTAATTTTGCGGTCGAAACGCCCCGGACGCAGAATCGCCGGGTCCAGAATATCCACCCGGTTGGTCGCCGCCATAACGATAATGCCCTCGTTGACACCAAAACCGTCCATTTCCACAAGAAGCTGATTCAATGTCTGTTCCCGCTCGTCGTGTCCGCCGCCCATACCGGTTCCCCGGCGTCTGGCAACCGCATCAATCTCATCGATAAAGACAATACACGGCGCATTGCGCTTGGCATTGAGAAACAGATCACGCACACGGGATGCGCCGACCCCGACAAACATCTCCACAAAGTCGGAACCGGAAATACTGAAAAACGGCACGTTCGCCTCCCCTGCAATGGCTTTTGCCAGCAGTGTCTTACCGGTTCCCGGCGAGCCTTCCAGCAAAATGCCTTTGGGAATACGGGCGCCTACCTTTGTAAATTTCGCCGGCTCCCGCAAAAACGCAATGATTTCTTCCAGTTCTTCCTTCTCCTCTTTCAGTCCCGCCACGTCTTTGAGCGTGATATTGCCCTCGCCCATAGAAAGCTTTGCCCGGCTCTTTCCGAAATTCATCATCTTGCCGTTGCCGCCGGAATTCTGAGAATTCATCATGACAAAGAAAAAGACACCGATGATAAGCACCACCAGCATGGGAAGCATATAGGTCATAAACCAGCTTTCCTGCGGCACGTCATGCATAATCGGGGAAATCCCGTACTCTGCCAGCATCGTCTCGATCTCTTTGACGTCGGACACATAGGAAACTTTGCTCCTGCCATCCGTCAATGTCACCTGCACGGCTCCCGTAGGCGTCTCCTTGTTCGGCCGGATCTCCACATGTGTGACACGCTCCGCATCCAGATCCGCCATCAGCTCCGCTCTGGTATAAACCTCCTCCCTGTCATTCAGCGTACTGATAAAATAAGTCAGTCCCAGAAGTATCAAAATTACAATAAAGTACGTATTCAGGCTCTTGCCGTTTTTATTCAATGCTGCTCCTCCCGGAAACGGATTTCCGCTTCCCTTAATCCAATTCTACAATACCAATATATGGCAGATTGCGGTATTTCTGATCGTAATCCAGACCATAGCCGACCACAAATTCATCCGGAATCCGAAATCCCGTATAGTCTACCGCAACATTGACCACCCGTCTGTCCGGTTTGTCAAGCAGCGTGCAAAGCGCCACGCTGGCAGGCTGCCTGTCTTTCAGCATATCGATCAGATAGCTGAGTGTCCGGCCCGAATCCACAATATCTTCCACAATAATGACATCTTTATCCTTCAGCGGTTCGTCCAGATCCTTTACAATCCGCACAACGCCGCTGGACTTCGTCTCGCTGCCGTAACTTGATACCGACATAAAGTCCATGGATACCGGCACGGCAATCCGTTTCGCAAGCTCACACATAAAAAAGCTCCCACCCTTTAAAACACATACGAGGTGGACCTGCCTGCCCGCATAATCTCTGCTGATCTGTTCCCCGATCTCCCGGATCCGGGCGTCAACAGCGTCTTCCGTCAACAGTACTCTGATCTTCTCTGCCATCTGTCGTTCCTCCTGTCACCTTTATCTGCAAAACAGTCTTTGTCTGTTCGTCTACTTTATAATAATCGCTGATCCGATACCCGACAACCCATATGATATGTTCCCCATCTGCCACAACCGGAACCCGCTCCCGCAGGGCACGGGGTATCTTTTCATCTATCATATAAGCTTTCAATGTCTTTTTTCCACCATCGGTACGCGTCAGGAGATAGTCGCCTGTCCGCCTTGTCCGAAGCACTAAAGATTTAACTATTTTATCATAATCAAACCATTTCGTATATGTTTTTTGCGGAATAATTTGCGTTTTTTGACGAGGCAGCAGGCTGCATGCGACACACAAGCCGTCCGCCAGCCGTACCTCTCCCGGTATCTGCAGCGCCTGTTCCTGCGCCGTTTTTTCTGCGTCCGCGGCTTTTGCTTCTGCCCGGCAGACACCGCTTCGCACCAGACGGACACTGCCATATTCCCGCAGTGCGGTCATACCGTGCGGGAAATCAATACTCCCGTTCCCCTGCCGCAGGAACAGTTCATGAAACAGCCGCACATGAACCGCTCCAATGTCCCGGCCGCCGCACAGACACTGCATGGCCGACAGCAGCAGCCGTTTCTGTATCACGGGATCTTCCCGCATAAAAGCCGCCTGTTCAAACACGATCTCCGCCTCCCGCACAACGGCGCAGCGCTGCAGCGCCTGCTCCGTACACCGGCCGATATAGGCATCCGCCTCCGAGATCATGACACTTGCGTCATATATATGGGCCACCGCTCTTTCGCAGATTTCCTGCTCCGCACAGGCAAGCACATGATGCCGTATCCTGTTTCTTGTATAAGTATCATCATAATTTGTGCGGTCTATTCGACAGGCGATCCGATTTTCCTGCAAAAACGCTTCGATCTCGGCTCTCGGTGTCCCCAACAGCGGCCGAATTACATTGCCCCTGACAGGGCGGATGCCCGACAGCCCGGCCAGTCCGCTTCCCCGAAACAGATGAAACAGCACCGTTTCTGCATTGTCATTCTGGTTATGGGCCACCGCAATTTTCCCGTCGGGCGCATCCGCCTCCCGCAAAACCTGCGCAAACGCCCGGTAGCGCAAAAAACGGCCCGCTTCCTCCACAGACATCCGATTGCCGCGCGCATAACCCGCCACGTCTTCCTCCACATACCGGTACGGGCATCCCCATTCCCGGCAGAGCCGTTCCACATAGGCAGCGTCTTCCCCTGCCTCCTCCCGGATCAGATGGTTGACATGCACCGCAATCAGACGAAACGGCAGATGTTTTCTGATCGTACATAAAACAAAGAGAAGGCAGACTGAATCCGCCCCTCCCGAAATGCCCGCCGCAACCGTATCGCCCGCCTGCAGCATATGATATGTGTTCATATAGTTCATCACGCTCGTAATCATATCCTAACTATACGCAACTTTGCGGGAAAAAGCAACCATCCTCGAAATCTTATTCCGTTCTCTTATCTCATCCCGCCGGAAGCAGGCAGAAATCCGTTTTCCCAGATGCCCATTGTCAAAACAGTCATATCGTCCTGCACCTTCCCCATTGTCTTATGCAGTACAAGCTGCAGGATATAATTGGCCATTTCCTGGGGATTCTGAATTGTGATCTGACTGATAATATCCCGGAATGCGCCTTCCCCGCCCACGCCGTCCACAATGCCGTCCGACACCATAATTATGTGATCGCCGTCTTGAAGCTGCCGCTGCTGCCTGTCCGCCTCAATTCTGTGAAACACACCGAGCGGCAGATTCTCCGCCTCAATCTGTTCCACCATCCGGTCGCGCTTGATATAGGTACAGGAGGAACCGATCTTAACCAGTTCGCAGCATCCGGTATACAGGTTGACATCACAGATGTCCAGCGTGGACATATTCTCTTCCTCCGCCCGTGCGGCCAGCACACCGTTTATCATCTCCGCTGCCGTCTCCTTGGAAAATCCCGACTCCAACAGCTTTTCCAGCAGGTCAATTACCGCTTCGCTGTCTGCCATTGCCTTCTCTCCGGAGCCCATGCCGTCTGACAATGCCATGATAAAACCGCCGTTACCCTTTTCCAGAAACGAGAAGGTGTCTCCCGAAACTTTCTCATTCTCCCGCGTCGCCTTGGCAGCCCCCGTCAGCACATGATAGGCAGCCGCCTCTTCGAATACAAGGGTTTCGTATTCCCGCGACAGAAAAAACAGGCTGTCCTTTTCCGGCAAAAGCCGGCGCCGCAACAGAGCCGAGAGAATTTCTGCGGCATCTTCCGCCGTCAGCACATGCCGTTCGTCCACACACATATGAACGGCCAGTTTCATACCGCTGATCGGGTCTTCTATCCGGTACATGTTCCGCACCAGAAGCCCCTTTGTCTTACAGGCGTGGACAATCTTTTTCAGTTCTCTCGCCCGAAACGGACAGAGCTGATAAGATTCTTCCGCCAGTCCGCGGATAATCCGCGACACCTCCTTCAGATGATCCGCCAGTATTTCGCGGTCTTCCGTCAGTCTCCGCCTCATCAGGCATGCCTGCCTGTCCGACACTGCGCCTCCGTCTTCCGTCTTTTCCCTGTATGTAAATGTCTCCGCCAGATCATGAAAGGAATCTGCGTATCCCAGTAATTTCTTTTTCCCGTATGACGGGATCAGCACCCCCTCCTGCTGTCCCCGCATCGTATCTGCTTTCCGCATCCTGCTCCCTCCTTTACCAGAGGCAGTCTGCCTGCCCTCTGTAAGAATACAGTATAGCAAACACGCGTTACGTTTTTTGTCAAATCATCGGCCGTTTCCCCATTTCTTTTAGACAAAAAATACGGATGGCACTGTGTTCTCTCCCATCCGTATCACTCTTTTTCCTTAAATATGATCTCGCCTTCATGTACAAGGCCAAGCTTGTCTTTCGCCACCTCTTCCGCATACTTTTTCGTCTTTGTATACTTCCGAAACTCTTCGATTTCTTCTGCCCGCTTTTCTTCCTCCGCGATCTGCTGTTCCAATGCAATTTCTCTGGCCGCGTAAATCCGCTTTTTTTCCTGCAGTCCGATACTTTTTATGCCGACCACAAGAAGCAGCATCAAAACCGCCATCGTCACAAGGAACATTGCCAGGTGATTCTGCCGTTTCCTGCGGAATGCCAGCCTCCTTTTTACCATAGTCCCCCTCACTTTCCACGATAATCATACCAGAATCCAACATGGGGTTACTGCTTATATAATATCATTCTAAGCAATTTCTTACCTGCCGTCAACTTCTTTTTCCCCAGAGAGATCCCTGTCTTTATTCTGTTATGCGAATGTCTGCGCACCCGGTCCATCCTTCCGGCTGCCGCCCGCACAGGCCGCATCAGGACGCGGACGGATGCTCCCAGAAAATGCAGAACTTTGCGCAACAGCAAAGAGACATATTTGACAAATAAAAAACCAAGCGTAATCTTATAAAGCAGCATACCTGCCATGGCGCCTGCCACCGCAAACCAGCGCAGTGTCCCGTTATTTTCCCGGATCAGCTCAAGAAAAATAAAAAAAGAGCAGGCAACCCAGTACAGAAAATCTTCCACGGAAACAGCCAGAACATTGTGGGGAATCGTCCTCCGCAGAATACGGAGAATATCATATAAGACTGTAATCAGGATACCCAGCAGAAAAGAGTGAAACAAAAAATCCATTTCCAGTATAATATCAGGACTCATGTTTCACCTACTTAAACAGTTTCGCCAAAAAGGATTCCCCTGACTTTCCGTATCCCCCGCTCTCCGAATAGGTCAGGCTGTCAATCCGGCCCTCAATATCCACTTCGCCCTTATCTAGGCTCAACCGGTTTACATGCAGATCGTTTCCCTTAATCATCAGCATACCCTGATCTGTCTCCAACAGCACTTCCGTCAGATCAAAGGACAATACATCCACCACGCCGTTCATATTGCAGACGTTTCTGTTGGTCAGCATGCATTTATGCTGTTTTTGCTTGATATTCGTCAAATCCTCCATATTCGAAGCCCCCAATGTCTTTCCTGATACATTGTATGAGGTACTTCCCGCTTTTATGTCTGTTCTCCCGTATCCGGCCGCTTACAGATAGCGAAACAGTTCGGCCGCCTCTTCCTTTTTCACCGTTTCCTTTACATCCAGCACCTCTACTCTGACTTCTTTGTTGCCGAATCCGATCGTCAGAATATCTCCCGCCCTGACACTGGCAGAAGCTTTTGCCGGTTTGTCATTAATCAGCACCCGGCCTGCGTCACAGGCTTCGTTTGCCACGCTGCGCCGTTTAATCAGGCGGGACACTTTCAGATATTTGTCAAGTCTCATATTACGCCTCCGTCGTGAGTTCTTTCTCATACAGGAAATTCGGCGGGATTTCCCATATGATAAAAAAGAATCCTGCTCTGCAGGATTCTTGCCTGCGGCCGATGCGCCGCCTTCTTCTCTGTTTATCCGTTTACCAGATCCTTCAATGCTTTGCCTGCTTTAAACTTGGGAGCTTTGGAAGCTTCAATCGGCATAGGCTCGCGAGTCTGAGGATTTCTTCCCATTCTTGCAGCTCTCTCGGACACTTCAAATGTGCCGAATCCAACCAACTGAACTTTCTCGCCCTTTTTCAATTCTTCTGCAACAATATCAGTAAAAGCCTTTAATGCTTTTTCCGCATCTTTTTTGGACAGTTCCGACTGTTCAGCGATCGCTGCGACTAATTCTGTTTTGTTCATTATGAACGCCTCCTCTTACATGAGTTTACTATTCGTGTGCATGTGCCATACGTTTCCTCTCGGAAACGCTACATATAGTTATATACATAATTCCCATGTTTGTCAAGAAATTATTCCGTTTCCGGCTCCAAAAGCTCCACTTTTTCAGCAATTTTATCCGCCAGTATCTGCTCCGGTGCAAGCCGTTCCCGATACGCCAGTTCCGAGAGCAGCCAGAGCATGTCCGCATACCGTTTCCGCATCTCCTCCTGCCGGCAGTTTTCCTGTGCCGCACGCAGTGATGCCAGTGTCTCCTCCATCCGCTGCCACAAAGTTGCGGCCGTCTCTCCTTCCGCCGGGCCATACAGCTTGTCCGCTTTTTTCATTACTTTGCAGGCCCTGGCCAACGCGGGCAGTTCTTCCGGTATCTCCCGGAGCGGAGAAGGGATCCAGCTTTTCCCCGCTTTTTCCTCTTTTTTAATTGCTTCCCAGTTTTGCAGCGCCTGCTCGGAATCATCCGCCGAAACGGTGCCGAAGACATGCGGATGACGGCGGATCATCTTCTGCGCCGCTTCTTCTATTACATCATCGATGGTAAACAGCCCTTCCTCCCGGGCAATTACACTGTGCATAACCGCCTGCAGCAGAATGTCTCCCAATTCCTCCTTCATGTTCTCCGCATTGCCGCTCTTTTCATAGATGCGAATGGAAGCCAGCAGTTCTGCCGCTTCTTCCGTCATGCAGGGACGCAGGCTTTGATGGGTCTGCTCGCGGTCCCACGGGCAGCCGTTTTCTCCCCGCAGTGTTTCGATTATCTGAACAAAGTCTGTGAAAGTATGTCGTTCGTCCATGATCCGTCTCCTAATCCTGTCGTATCCAGTCCGTTTAATCCGTTGATTCCCGTCTCGGTCTTTTTCACAAGCTCCGAGAAGGAAAGTTCCATGTCCTTTTCTTCGTCGTCCACCTGTATCGTATAGCTTCTTGTCTGATAGCCGTTTTTGCGGAGGGAAATGACATGTGTCCCTTCTTTTTTGGTGAAACTTGTCGGCGCAAGTCCCACATAACTGCCGTCCACATAGACTTCGACGTCTTTCGGGGCATTGATCTTAACCCGCCATGTACCGTTCCCCGCCGATATTTCCCCGTTCGGCTTTTTCTCGCCGGATTTTTTACCGTCCGATGCTTTTTCGTCCGTGACCGATTCCGATACCGGCACGTCGATGTCGGTGACGTCTGCATCCTCACTTGTAATCCGCTCTGTGTCGTTGTCTCCGTTTCCGCCAAACGGTATATCGTTCCCGGTATCGTCCGTCTCCTCGTTTCCGTCTATGTCACCCGTCTCACCGTCGGGCTCCATCTCCACATTCAGATTGGCGTTTTCCTGCCCCACTTTCAGATATTGGCTGATTGTCTCATACCCGGAAGCTTTGACTATCATCTGGTGTATGCCATACTCCAGCGTCACGTATGTGGAAGTATCGATTTTTTCCCCGTCGATATAGACATTGGCGTCCGGCGGCGTCAGCGTGAAAAAGACATTTCCCGTTTTGACTTCTTCACCTTTCAGATCCGACACATCCAGTACCGTTTCCTCATCCCGAAAGATAGCGGCCTCTTTGCTGCCGCCGTGTCTGCCGTTGCGGACAACGACCGCATACTCGCCTTCCGGTACGGTCAGCAGCATATCTTCCGTAATGCGCTGCACCATCTGTCCGACTTCGATAAAGCCATCGACAAAATATTCCGTGCCTGTCAGACGCAGATACCCGTGCCCCCGCTGTACGAGAATACTGTAAACCGTATTGTCAATCCCCTGTACTGACAGCACATCCCGTTCGTTCAAATCCGGCAGTTCGATTTCCTCCCCTTCGGAGAGCAGCACCATCCGCTCCGCCAGCGTATACAGCTCCCCGTTAAAAGAAATCTGTCCCCTCGCCTGATTCATGGTAAATCCCGTCGTTACGTCAACCTCCCAGGCAGAGGGAGAGAGCATAATGGAAACACATTTCTTGGGAATATGCTGAAAATTCACATCCACAATATCGCCGGGCTGAAGCTGTGCAACCGACATGGCCTCCCCGTATCGGTCCGTAACAGTCGTCGTGCCGTCATAACGCAGTGTATAATTTTTATTGACAATGCGGTTCAGAAACTGAATCTTGCCCTCCGCTTCCATAACCCGCACAACGACCGCCGTATCTTTGGAATCATATTCACCGGGCTCCATAATCCGAAATCCCGTCTCCATTTCCTTCTCCGGCGTTTCCCCGCCTGCCGTCCCGCTTTCCAAAAAGGCAATCTTTGTACCTGTCTCCTGCCCGCAGCCGGTCAGAAATATACACAATAATACCAGAATCCAAACAATCCGATACCCTGTCTTCTTCCCTGTCTCCATGATTTCCTTTCGTCCTCTGTTTTCTGCCTCTTATCCGGGCAGCATCGTATGTAAAAACAGCTCCCTGTCTTTCTCCTGTTTCAGCAATTTATCAAACTTTTCCATATTTCTGCCGGGAATCCACGCTTTTCCCGTATTATAATAAAAATTCACGATCTTCCAGAACTTTTCGGGATATGCCAGACGATAATAGAGCTGGCACAACTCCTCTTCCGAGAGAGGCCGTTCCCTCTGATATGCTTCCAGCAGCCCGTCTCCCACAGCCGGCGACCAGTTATTCTTTTCCAGCAGTTTGCGCAGGAACAGATAGACATCTCTCACCTGGCTGTCGCAGGCACATTTTTCAAAATTTATGACAGCAATGTCATTATTCTCGTAGAGCAGATTATGGTATTGAAAATCACCGTGACACCATATCCCCTGCCTTGTAATCCGTTCATAGAAATCCGGCTTCCGACAGGCATTCCATCGCTCCGTTACCGCAAACGCTTTTTCCATAAACATATCATAATGCTTCAGAAGATAAATCTCAAAATCCGTTTTCTGGCCTTTGGCGCGCAGAAACCTTCGCACTTTGCGCAATTCCCGATTATGTTTTTCGTATTCCTTATCCACACGGCAGGCGGGTGTTTCTGCTTCCGGCTCTGTCGGCATAACCATGGCTTTATGCAGTCTGGCAAGCAGCCGCATCGCCTGTCTGCACTCCTCGCCGTCCCGTATGCTGCACTCCCTGCCGCCAAAATACGTTTTCACGATATAGACATTCTGGTTCTGGTCTTTTGTCCACAACAAACCTTCTTTATTGGAAAGAATTGCTTCCACCGGAATGCCGCTTTCCTCCCGTATATGAGAAAGCAACGCGTTCTGCCGCTCCAGTTTATCGGTAAAGCCCGTATACTCTCTGAGAATGCGGATCCCCTCCGGCGTTTCAAAGAGAATGGCACCCCTTCCTTTCCAGGTCCGGATCACTTCGAAATCATATTCTGAAAGCACGCTGACTGCCCTGTCATTCACGTATATACCCCCTAAGATTGGTCATTACCTATCTTATGAAGCTCTATACGGAAAAATGCGCTAAATCTGTGTCAGAAGATATTCTTTTGTGTTGTATTCGGGATTCTCCAAAACCAGCTCCAACAGCCGGTTCAGCGTATCTCCTATAGCCTTCCCCGGCTGCATGCCGGCCGCAATCAGGTCCTGTCCGCCCACAGCCAGATCTCTCAGCGTCAGGCACTGATTCTGTGCCAGAATATCCCGGTATATTTCTTCGATATGCGCCAGCATTTCCAGCTTTTCCGCTTCCTGATACCCGCTCTGCGCGGCTATATCCGCCCGCTTGACCGAAAACAGCAGCGGCATAAGCGCCGGTCCGATTTTGGCCGCCGCCCTGCGCACGCCGCGCGGCGTAGCGGGAATATAACAGTCATGATTCCGGACCAGTTTCGTCACCCGATCTTTTGTGGCATTGTCAAATCTGAGCCGGTTCATGACATTTTCCGCAATATCCCGGCTGACCGCCGCATGCCCTTTGAAATGATCGATCCCCTCCGCATCCGTCGTATGCACGGCCGGTTTTCCCAGATCATGAAACAACATCGTCAGCCGCAGCGCCTTATCCGCCTCTATCGCCGCCATGCTGTGCAGAATATGTTCCCCCACACAATAGCTGTGGTGCGGATGGTTCTGGGGCATTTCCATCGCCCGGTCAAACTCCGGGAAAATCTGCGCCGTAATCCCGCACTCCCACGCCGCCCGCAGATAATCGGGATGCGGTGAAATCACCAGTTTCACAAGCTCCGCCTGAATCCGCTCGGCGCTGACCTGACGGATCCCCGGTGCAAGCTCCCGGATGGCCGCCTTTGTCTCCTGTGCGATCGCAAATCCAAGCTGCGCCGAAAAGCGAACCGCCCGCATCATGCGCAGTGCATCCTCCGTGAACCGCTGCGCTGCATCTCCCACGCAGCGAATCACTCCCGCTTCCAGATCGGCAAGCCCGCCAAACAGATCCACCAGCCCGGCTTCTTCATTATACGCCATGGCATTGATCGTAAAATCCCTGCGCCGCAGATCTTCCCGCAAATCCGCAGTAAACGTCACTTCCCTGGGATGCCTGCCGTCGTCATATACGCCGTCGATCCGATAAGTCGTCACTTCGAACCCTTCCCGCTGCAACATAACCGTCACCGTGCCATGCTGCAATCCCGTATCGATCGTCCGCCCGAACAGTGCCTTGATCTCCTGCGGCTTTGCGGATGTGGTAATATCCCAGTCATCCGGCTCCCTTCCCAGAACACTGTCCCGAACACATCCGCCTACCGCATACGCCTCATATCCGCCGGCCTGCAGCGTATTCAAAATCAGTTTCACTTTTTTCGGCAGATGTATTCTCATGCGCGCCTCCTTTTCCTTATTCTATACTAAGTTATGGGGTTTGGCAATCGGGAGGAAGGTTCCAATTCCTGTAACCGGACGCGAATAAAAGGCACGGCGGAAATGAAAACGAGGCCCCACTCTTATCTGCGTCCGGCCGACCGCCGGCCGGGCGCAGGAGTAAAAGCCCCAAACGGGTTATGCGTGCACGATATTCGTATACTCCGAAATCTCCCTGTTTATCGTAATCAGGTCTTCCACACTCAGGTCATGGATGTTCTCATGTCCTGTAATCCTCGCAAATGTCTGCAGTTCTGCAAAGCTGCAGCTCAGATAGTTCGCCACCCGGCGGGCCGCTTCTTCCACTTTCAGATTGGCCCGCAGTTCCGGGTTCTGCGTCGCCACTCCTACGGGACAGTTTCCGCTGCCGCAGATACGGTATTGCCTGCATGCCGCCGCTACCATGGCCGCACTGGCAACCGCCACCGCATCGGCGCCCATCGCCAGCGCCTTTGCGAAGTCGGACGATACCCGCAGGCCGCCGGTAATTACCAGCGCCATATCGGAGCCCACGCTGTCCAGATATTTTCTCGCACGATACAGTGCATAGACTGTCGGTACGCTTGTGGCATCCCGCACAAGACGCGGGCTGGCTCCCGTAGCGCCGCCCCGGCCGTCGATTGTAACGAAGTCCGCTCCGGCAAAGACGCAGTATTCCAGATCTTTTTCAATCCGGCCCGCGGCGATCTTAATGCCGATCGGTCTGCCGTCGGACGCAAAGCGAAGCTGCTCCACCAGTGCTTTCAGGTCTTCCCTGGTATTGATATCCGGAAATTTGGACGGGCTGATTACATCCTTGCCCAGCGGTTTGTTTCGGATTTCGGCAATCTCGGGCGTTACCTTTTCTCCCGGCAGATGACCGCCCATACCCGGCTTGGTCCCCTGGCCGATCTTGATCTCTATCGCATCCGCGTCCCGCAGATTTTCCGGTGTTACACTGTACAGATTCGGTACATATTCAAATATGTATTTGCCTGCCGCCGCTTTTTCCTCCGGCAGGATGCCGCCTTCACCGCTGCACATCGCCGTTCCCGCCATCGCACTGCCCCTGGCCAGCGCAACCTTCACTTCCTTTGACAGTGCACCGAAGGACATATGGGAAATATAGACGGGGCCGTCCAGCACCATCGGTTTTTTCGCATGTCTGCCGATGACTGTCGTAAGATCTACCGGCGCATGCTCATCCAGCGGCGGCAGATTTAACTGCGCACCCAAAATCAGAATATCATCCCATCCCGGCATCGGCATTTTCGTCCCCATAGCTTCTATGACCGGTTTTCCCGACGCCGCCATTTCCCGGATCTCTTTCATATAACGATAATCGCTTTCCGGCACGTCGGTCCCGGCTGTCTCTCTCTGTTCCCGGAAGACCGTCACCGGCTGTCTGCACACAGGACAGCCCTCCAGCTCCCGAAAGGGTCTGCCCTCCTTTTCTTCGTCATATATGTAACCGCATACGCTGCATCGATATTTCGCCATTGTCTCCACCCGTTCCTTTCCGGTTTTTAGTAGTTTTCTGCCCTGACCTGGAAATAAGCCTGCGGATGTGCACAGACAGGACATACATCGGGCGCTTTCTTTCCGACACAGATATGTCCGCAGTTCGCACACTGCCAGATCACATCGCCGTCTTTGGAAAATACCGTCTCTCCTTCCAGATTGGCCAGCAGTTTGCGGTATCTCTCCTCATGTTCTTTTTCAATCGCCGCCACACCTTCAAATAAAGCGGCAATCTCGTCAAACCCTTCCTCTCTTGCCTCTTTTGCAAAAGACGCATACATGTCGATCCATTCGAAGTTCTCGCCTTCCGCAGCCGCTTTCAGATTTTCTGCCGTGGAACCGATCCCGCCATGCAGCAGTTTATACCACATTTTGGCATGTTCCTTTTCATTGGCCGCCGTCTCTTCAAAGATATTGGCAATCTGTACATAACCGTCTTTTCTCGCTTTGGAAGCATAGTACGTGTACTTGTTTCTCGCCTGTGATTCCCCTGCAAATGCTGCCTGTAAATTCGCCTCTGTTTTTGTTCCTTTTAAATCTGCCATCTTATCTGCTCCTTTGTATTTTATGATTTTAACTTCAGTAAACCGCTGCCGCATCCGGAGCCTTACACCAGCCGCACCGTTTCCCGTGCAATCGCCAGTTCTTCGTTCGTCGGCACCACCATGGTAACGACTTTTGCCCCTTCATCCGACAGAATCACTTCTTCGCCCCGGATCCGGTTCTTTTCCTCATTGATGTTCGTCCCCAGATAACCGATATATTGTCCGATCAGTTTTCTGACTTCCGCATTGTTCTCACCGGCTCCTGCCGTAAACACGATTGCATCGACGCCGTTCATAGCCGCAGTGTAAGCTCCGATGTATTTTCCCACGCGATAGGCATAGGTTTCCAGTGCGGCCTGTGCCATCTCATTGCCTCCCGCAGCCGCCTCTGCCAGATCCCGGAAATCGCTGGAAAGACCGGACAAACCGAGTACACCCGACTTTTTATTGCAGATATTTACCACTTCTTCCGCATCAACGCCAAGCCGTCCGGCCAGAAACGGAATGATCGCCGGGTCCAGATCGCCGGAACGCGTCCCCATAATCAGTCCTTCCAGCGGCGTCAGTCCCATGGAGGTATCTACACTCTTTCCGTGATCCACCGCAGAAACGGACGCCCCGTTCCCCAGATGGCATACGATAATCTTCATATCCTCCCGGCTTTTTCCCAGAATTTCCGCCGCCCGTGCGGAAACAAAGTCATGGCTCGTACCGTGGAACCCATAACGGCGCACTTTGTATGTTTCGTAATATTCATACGGAAGACCATACAGATATGCCTTTTTCGGCATCGTCTGATGAAAGGCCGTGTCGAATACGCCCACCATCGGTACATCCGGCATAATTGCCCGGCAGGACCGGATTCCCACCAGATTTGCCGGATTGTGCAGCGGAGCCAGGTCACTGCACTTTTCGATCTCGCTGATTACTTCCTCTGTTATCACCACGCTGCCCGCAAATTTCTCACCGCCATGTACGATGCGATGACCGACGGCATCGATCTCTTCCGGGCTTTTGATTACGCCGACTGACGCATCTGTCAGTTTTTCAATGACAAGTTTGACCGCGGCCGTATGATCGGGCATATCCGCCTCTTCCTTTATCTTTCCGCTTCCCTTCGGCTGATGCACAATGGCGCTTCCCGCGATACCGATCCGTTCACACAGGCCTTTTGCCAAAACTTCCTGCGACTCGCTGTCGATCAACTGGTATTTCAGCGAAGAACTCCCGCAATTAATCACCAATACATTCATATCCTGCTTTCCTCCTGTAACACATCTTTGCAGCCCCTCCGGACTTCTCCGTAATTTTTGCCATACTTTACTTTGTATTCTCATACAAAGAGGCAGAAATGTCAATCATTAACCGTTTCCGACGCGCATATCTTCCGATAGATCTCCCGGATAATCAAAAAGGAAAACGGTCCCAAAACCACCCCCGACAGTCCGTACAGTTTTATGCCCATATAAATCGCCAGCAGGATCAGCACCGGATATATGCCCATCCGATCACCGATCAGTTTCGGTTCCAACAGCTCACGGGCCAGCGCGCAGACACCATACAAGAGCAGCAGCAAAAGACACCTCCATATATGTCCCTGTATCAGCTGCCAGAACGCCATGGGTACCAACACAATTCCCGTACCGATAAACGGCAGCGCATCCAATATACCGGCCAGAATCCCGGTCGTCACGCCGTGGCGGATCCCCATCGCCCAAAGCCCCGCCGCGCACAGTACGCTGATAACACAGAGAATCACCACCTGCGCTTTCAGATATTGCCATACCATGTCACCGATTTCCCGGCTGATCTCCTCCGCTGCCAAAAACCAGCGAAAGCGGCAGAGATCGGCTCTGATGCTGTGATAATCTTTTACAAGCAGGCCGGTGGCGATAAACGTCATGACAAGGAATGCCGTAATGGAGCAAATCATTTTAATATAGACAACCGAATAATTCATCAGCCGGGGAAAGGCTTTCAGCTTCATTTCCGTTGTTAATTTATCCACATGCGTCAGAATGAGATTTTCCATCACATCCGCATTGATCCCCATCTGCCGCTCAATCCCGCAGCAGCACGAACGGACAAAGCGGCAAAAGCTGTCTTCATATATGTCAATATTGCGGGCAAGCATACCGATCTGACTGCACACTATCGTTGCCACATACCAGAGCAGCACACCGAGCAGCGCGATTGCCCCAAGCCCCGTCACCGCCGCCAGGATGCCTTTGTGAATATGCAGCCTGTCTTCCAGTTTCTGCAGCAGCGGCCGCATCACGGTAATCAGACAAACCGAAAGAAAAAAGGGGAGGACAAGCGTCAGAATATATTTCATAAACAAAATAACTGACACAACTGTCACAACTCCCGCTATGTATTTTTTGTTTTTCTCCAACCAGAACGGATTCATATTCATCACCCCTGGTTAGTATCCGGCATTTTTCCTTCGCTTATACCATCAAACGGTAGATATTTTCCACATCTTTCTGTGTCAGTTTAACAAAACCGCCAATGCTTCCGTCTCTGCCGTTGCCGCAGCAGGCGGAATGTGCCATTTTCTCAATATCCGCTTCCGCCCCGCCCAGTTCCAACAGATTTTTCGGCATGCCGATGGAAATCAAAAAGCTGCGCAGCGCTTCGATCCCCGCTTTTGCCGTCTCCTCAGGATGTGCAAAATTCATCTCACAGCCCCACACCCGGACCGCAATCTGTGCAAACCGCATCACGTCATGCTGCATATTATAGGTAAATACCGCCGGCATTGTCACTGCCAGCCCCGCGCCATGCGCACAATCATACAAGGCTGATAATTCATGCTCAATGTCATGGCTTGTCCAGTCCTGCGTCCGTCCCACGCCGCAGGAATTATTATGAGCCATCATCCCCGCCCACATAATGTTCGCACGCGATTCATAGTCCGTACTGTCCCGGACCGCCTTCGGTCCCGCCTGTATCATGGCAAGCATCAGCGCCTCTATCATACGATCCGTTACCTCCACATCTTTCGTATTGGTCAGGTAACGCTCATACAAATGTGCGAGTATATCCGTCACACCGCATGCCGTCTGATATGCCGGCAGCGTCTGCGTGAGCGCAGGATTCAAAATCGAAAACCACGGCCGCAGCGCTTCCCCTGTCGCACCGCGCTTAAACATCCCCTCTTCTTTCGTAATCACAGAATCGGGAGAACCCTCGCTTCCCGCCGCGGAAATCGTCAGCACGGTCCCCACAGGCAATGCCTTTTCCACAACCTTGCCCGTATAAAAATCCCAGAAGTCACCGTCATACGCACCCCCGGCCGCAATCGCTTTCGCAGAGTCAATGACGCTGCCGCCGCCCACGGCCAAAATAAAATCAATGCCTTCTTCTTTACAAAGCGCAATGCCCTCATACACAAGCCCGCTCCGCGGATTCGGCCTGACACCGCCCAATTCCACGCTGTCAATACCGGCTGCCGCCAGCGAATCCCGCACCCGCTGTAACAGGCCGGTGCGGATTACCGAACCGCCGCCGTAATGCAGCAATACCTTTGTCCCTCCAAACCGTTTTACATATGTTCCGGCTTCCGTTTCCGTGTCCTTACCGAATACAAAGTAAGTAGGTGCATAAAATGTAAAATTCTCCATGATTCTCCCCTTTCTTCATCCTGTCTGTCTCCCTATCATATCGGAATCGCAGTGCCTTTGTCAAATTCCCCGGCTTACCGGCTGCAATTCTCCTCTGCTGATAAGAACGCCTCCATTTCCGCCCGAAATGCCGAAAACGCCGGATTCTGCGGCCATACCGAAAACCGGCGCTCCTGCCCGGACACCCTGTCATAAAACGATAGCCGGTGGGCACACAACGCCAGCGAATCCGCCGTCCGCTCCGGCACGCCATACTTCCGGTCCCCTGCCAGCGGATACCCGGTATGCGCCATCTGGGCCCGTATCTGATGAAAGCGTCCGGTGTCAATCGCGATTTCCGCAAGACACTGCCGCTCTCGCCGTGCCACAGTCCGGTACGACAACTCTGCCCGCTTTGCCCCAGCCTGCGGCCCATCCGTCACAACAGCCCTGCTGTTTCTGCCGTCCTTTCTCAGATAATGGACCAATGCCCCTTCCCGATTGTCGGGAATCCCATCCAGCACCGCAAGATATTTTTTCTGCAGCCTGCCTTCCGTGAGCTGCCGGCTCAGATCCGCCGCCGCCGCTTTCGTCAGGGCAAAGACAAGCAGTCCCTCCACCGGCTGATCGAGCCGGTGAATCAGACCCAGATACGGGCTTTTCTGCCCGTGCTCCCGGCTTATCCTGTTCTTCAATTCACTGACCAGATCCGTCTGATACCCCGCAGCCGCTTGCACCGCAAGGCCGGCCGGTTTGCGGCAGACAAGGAGTTCTGTGTTCTGGTATAAAATTTCCGTTGTTATATGTTCCGTCATTGCCGTTATTCTCTTATTTCACATCCGTAATACGCCCCCACCAGCTCGGCAAACCGCATCTGTCCCGTGTCCGATTCCGTCTCCACGCCGCCGATCCAGTTCCAGTACTTCCGTTCTTCTTCCTGATGATAGCTATCGTCTTTGCTGTGGTCAAAAGACCGCAGTTCAATCTGCAGATTCAGCCCTTCCACATCCCGGCTCATGGCCTCGCCCACTGCCCGCAGACCGTCCTCGGCCTCCCTTTTACACGTTTCCCATTCTGCCTGTCCCATATCCTCATTGATTTTCAGACAGACCGAAACATGCAGCGGATACGCCGCACACACCTGGCTGTAATCCAGCCGATCGAGCTGCAGGATCGTATCGCCGCTCTCCAAATCCGCCGCCAGTGCACAGTATGTCCCGTCCGCTTCCGCACCGCCCGCCGTATATTCCGCAAGATACCCGGCCTCCCAGAGATAAACGCCGCATTCCCATTCATACATTGCCCGTATCCGCGCCGGCATATATCGCTCCAGATAACATTCCTCATAATAATCCTGCAGCTGCAGCATCATCCATTCTGTCTGCAGCGTGCCGATCGCAAAGTCCCGTTTATTGTCCAGAAACCGGACGCACTGTCTGCCGAGACTGTCCCGATAAACTATCTTCCACCGATCATATGTATAAAATTCCCAGCTCTCACCTGTCGTTGCCCATCCGTCTTTGTACACACCGTAAAATCCGGCCAGTTCAGGATCATTTTTGATACGCTCTTTTTCCGTAAATGTCATCTCCGGGCCGAATACAGCGGCAAGCTGCTCCCGGTAGAGCGCCGGATAATCCCCGCTGCATTCAATATACGTCTCCCGGTACAGATCATCCTCATCGAACGTGTCCGCTTCCGAGAAAAACCGAAAAATCTGCGGACCGACAGCAAGGAAAAGCAGGAATCCGATCAGACACCGGTGCCACCCGCTCATGCTGATCCCTCCTCACAGATCACTGCCCGTACTGCGTGACATTACTTCCGTCCACTTTCTCAAAATCAACCCAGACATATTTACCGTCCTCCGAGATGCCTTCCATCTCTTCGGGGTCTCCGTTTCCGGCCAGCCGGATTGCCATCTCCACAGCCGCCTCGCCCTGTCCTTTCCCTGACTGGTAAACGGTAAACTGCATCTCTCCCGCTTTGATCGCGGCACAACCGTCGGCCGTGGCGTCCACGCCCAGAATCGGCAGCGAAGCAAAATCGATCCCCGCTTCCCGCGCCGCCTCCACGATGCCAAGCGCCATGGCATCATTATTACAGATAACACAGTCCGCAGTGACACCGGTGCGAAGGAACAATGCAAACAGCTCCTTTGCCTGTGCCATGTCCCAGTTAGCGCTGTCTTCAAATACATAATTGACGGTTTTTCCGCTGTCCGCCAAAGCCTCCTTAACGCCGTTTGTTCTTCCCACCGTAGCGGAATGTGACCTGGGTCCCTTGACTAATACCACATTGATCTCCGACTTGCTTCCCAACTGCTGCAAGACATATTCCGCCTGAAACTGACCGGCCACCGCCTCGTCGGAACCGACATACACATATTTTCCCGCCTCCAGATACCGGTCGTCGGGACAACTGTTAAAAAATACAATCGGAATATCGCCGGCGCTCAGCTTAAGCTGTACCGCCGTATCCGTCGATACCGCGCTGCACAAAATCACGTCGTACTCTTCTGCCGCCGCCCGTTTCAGTTGTTCCACCTGCGCCTCGATCGAGCCGCCCGCATCCTCTACGACAAGCTCCACCCCTTCCTGCGCCGCTTTCGCCATGGCGGCGTCCACCAGCGTCTGGCGAAAGGTATCCATTTCATTCAAAGACAGAAAAATCCGTATCTGTTTCTGTCCCGCCATCGTCTGTCTGCTGCATCCGCTAACCGTCAATACGGCGATCAATGTCATGCATACCGCCAGCATCCTGATTCCCCTGTTTATTCTCATTGTACCCCGGCCTCCTTCTCTGTCCTGAATCTGGCGATCTGCCCGTACAGTTCTTCCGCAGATGCCGTCAGTTCTCTGGCTCCGTCCGATACCCGTTCGCTGCTGCGGGTAATATGGTCGGCCTGTTCCACCATAGTTTCCGAAGTCGCAAGAATCTCTTCCGAGCTGGCAGCCTGTTCCTGCGAAATGGCCGCCACATTGGTCGCCACATCATCCACCTGCTCCACCTTTTTTATCATGCCCTGCACCAGACCGTTGACCTGTTCAATATTATTGAATATTGTATCAAACGTCCGCAGTGCATTTCCCACCAGCGTACTGCTATTATTGATGTTCTTTACACTTTCCCCTGTCTGCCTGATCGTATCGCCCACCAGTACATTGATCTCGCCGATCAGATTTTCGATATTGCGCACGGCTTCCGCACTCGTCTGCGCCAGATGCCCGATCTCGCCGGCCACCACGGCAAACCCGCGCCCGGCCTCACCGGCCCGCGCCGCCTCGATCGAAGCGTTCAGTGACAGCAGATCCGTCTGATCGGCAATGTTTCCGATCACCGTCGTAATATCATTGATCTCCTCAGACGCTTTCCCGACCTTGTCAATCGCCTGCTGCAATGTCTCCATGGATGCATTGATGTCTTTCATGGCGCCGCTCACACGCTGCATATCTTCCTTTCCGCGCACGGAAACGGCAACCGTCTCTTTCATCCGGCTCTCCACCTGCCCGCCGTCATCCTTGGTATCGGCGACAACCATAGCCAGTGTCGTCGCATTATCCGCGATCTCATTGACCGAGAGCGAAAGCTGTTCCACCGTTGTATTCAGTTCCTTCATAGACTGGCTCTGCAGGCGGGAAGCATCGTACATCTGACCCGATACCTCGTCGCTGTTGCCGGCCTGTTCGTTTAACCTGCCGGAAACCGCATGAATCGACCGGATCATTTCCCGCATGGACGAGATAAACCGCTCCACATATCGGCTCATCACGCCGATTTCATCATTGCCGGCCCGCCTCACCTCAATGGTAAAATCGCCGCCGGTCATAGCCGTAACCACTCTGGTAAGTTCCTTGACCGGACGAATCACCATATGGACAACCCGCTCCACCATAACGGCCAGAACAAGGACCGATAACAGTCCGATCACAATCATTAACGTTCTGACTCCTTTGATGTCCGCGTAGATCACATCTGTCGGAATATAAGATACCAGAATCCAGTCCGTTCCCTGTATCTGGGCAAATGCCGTCATATTCCGATCGATTTCGGCCATCGCGTAATCCCGGCCGGCCACCTTTTCTCCTATATCGCGCAGAAACGCGTCATCTGCGCCGCTCAGCTTCGTAGAGATCAGCGCATTGTCATGATGTGCCAGAACCGTCCCGTCCGCGCTGCTAACAAGAAAGGCCCGCGCCTGATCCATTCCGATATAACTGTTTACGATGATACTGATCCGTTCCAGCGTCAGATCCGCCGAGATCACCCGGAGTGCGCCCGTATCGCCTTTTAAGATACCGGAAGCGCTGATGACCTCCGCTCCCGCATCATTCGTGTATGCCTTCGTAAAGCCCATATTCCATCTTGTCAGACCTTCCTGATACCACACCGCTCCGGCCGGATCCGCCTCCGTCTTCCCGGAGCCCGCCGCCTTCATCAGATTGCCGTCCGCATCCGCTATGTACAGTCCGTCCGGGTAATTGTCGTTAAACCCGTAATAGCCGTCCAGTATGCCCTGCAGTTCTGCCGGCTGCGGATTCGTCTCTTCGATCGCCTGCTTCGCCATCTGAAAAGCCGCCAGATTTTCATTCAGCCATGCCTCGATCTGATTGGCCTGATTTTCGATCGAAGACGTCAGCAAATCTTCCGAATATCCACGGATAATGGTACGGGAAATAAAATACGAAATTCCCACCAGCAATACCATAATCAGGATAACGACCGGCAAAATAATCCCCAGAAGCTTTACCTTGATGGATATTGTGCCCCTTTGCTTTTCCTCTTTCATTCTTTCTCTCCTCCCCGCTCTTGCTTATAACAAGGTTTTTCCACCTTTTTCACAAAAAAAACAAAATAAATCCTTTCTTATTGTACACTTTATTCAGTAGGAGCGCAATATTTTGTTTGTAAAGACAGGGATTTTCCGGGAATACAAAAAGCGGCCGAGGGATACCACAGTATCTCCCGGCCATTTTTACGGCAGTATGATAACCCGCCTGCTTTTCTCTGTAGATTGCGGTTTTTACCGCCGATTGAAATCCTTTTTCCTTCTTACCCAAAATATCTGTTCAGCAGTCCCGCAAACGCCTTACCGTGTCTTGCCTCGTCTTTCGCCATCTCATGTACGGTATCATGGATTGCATCCAGATTCTGGGCCTTGGCACGTTTGGCAAGGTCAAATTTCCCGCCGGTCGCGCCGTATTCCGCGTCCACACGCATTTTCAGATTCTTTTCTGTCGAATCGGTAATAACCTCACCCAGAAGCTCGGCAAACTTTGCGGCATGTTCCGCCTCTTCCCAGGCAGCTTTCTCCCAGTACAGACCAATCTCGGGATACCCTTCACGGTGTGCCACCCTTGCCATGGCAAGATACATTCCCACCTCGGAGCATTCCCCGTTGAAGTTTGCGCGCAGATCCGCCATAATGTCTTCGCTGACTCCCTTTGCAATGCCTACCACATGTTCTGCCGCCCAACTGTCCTGTGTTCCCTGCGCTTTAAACTTCTCCGCCGGCGCATTACATACCGGACACCGCTCAGGCGGATTGTCCCCTTCATGGACATAACCGCATACCTGACATATAAATTTCATACCCGTTCTCCTTTTCTTCCATATCTTTCATGTCAGTAAAAGGATGCCCGAAAATGCGGCATACTATTCTCTATGAACACTGTTTCCGCTTGCATTTTCCGCAGATACCGTAAAAATATGTTACATTGCCGCCGATCTCCCCGTCAAAGTTCGCGTTTGCCATCTCATTGATATTGACAATATTGTCAATGTCAAGATCCTGTACACAGCCGCATGCGCGGCAGATAAAATGATAATGCATCTTTGTATTCGGATCGAAGTGATCCACACCGTCTCCCACGTTTACTCTGGCAATTTCTCCCAGATCCGCAAGGAGCGTAAGATTCCGGTACACCGTTCCCAGACTGATGTTCGGAAATTCTTTTCGAACCTCCGTATAGACACCGTCCGCCGTCGGATGATCTTTTCTGCCGGAAAGAAATTCTTTGATTGCTTCCCGCTGCCTGCTGTATTTTAATGCCATATATTCTCCTTTTCAGATCAATAATAGAAATGATTATTATTTTTA
>CAJUCC010000056.1 GCA_910585205.1 uncultured Lachnospiraceae bacterium | reverse complement strand
AGTCCCAGATCGTAATATTCTGTTTTCAGGTCAATATACGGAAGAAGCAGTTCGTCTTTTATCATCTTCCAGAGGATTCTTGTCATCTCGTCGCCGTCCATCTCCACCAGCGGCGTTGTCATCTGAATTTTCTGCATTTCTCTTTCCTTTCTGTTACTCTTCATAATGCTCCATATAGCCGTTTTTCACCATATTTTCGTACGCATTCAACATATGGCTGTTGGCGAGCCGCTCCGCTTTTTCCGCTTCTCCCGCCCGTATCGCCTCCATAATATCCCGGTGCTCCGCATTGGAAGCCGTACTCCTCGTCTGCGTAGACAGTGTTTTCCGGCGCACCCGCAAAACATACTGATGATAGTCTTTCAGTGCATGCTCCAGCATCTTACTGTTACATGCTTCATACATAATCTCATGAAAACGATTATCAAGTTCTGCCATCTGCTCCGTATGCTCTTTCGACGCATGAAACTCCGACAGAAAAATATTTTCTTCCATTTCTTCCATCTGTTCTTTGGAAATATTTTCTGTCGCCCATCTGGCGCACAATCCCTCCAGCAGAGAACGGATCATATAAATGTCCCGTACATCCTTGGCGGTAATGCCCGTTACATAAGCACCCTTATTCGGTACAATGCGAATCAGTCCTTCCAGTTCCAACTGCCGGAATGCTTCTCTGACCGGTGTACGGCTGACTCCGATCTCCTCTCCGATGGCGACTTCCCGCAATTCCTCTCCGACCCGATACCGTCCGCTCAGAATATCATCCCGAATCTTATGGAAGACTCTGCCCCGCAGAGAATACTTGTCCGTAACTTCCTGTTTTACATCATAGCTCCCCACTGTTATTTTCCTGCCTGTTCTTTCTCTTTTCCTGCTGTGATACTGCCGGAGCAGCCGGAAAAATCCGGCCTTCCTGTAACACATCCCGTATAATTGTATACATATATACGAGATGTGTCAATATCAAAAATCCAGCATTCTGTCAATATTCAACATGCCCCATCCCTGCTTATACCACGGTTCTACCAAATCTGTGGCCGTGTACAGGATTCTGCGCTTCACTTCATAATTTTCCGCATCGGGACATTTTTCCAGACAGAGCGCTGCCGCTCCCGATACAATCGGCGTTGACATGGAGGTTCCGCTTTTTTCCATATAGGCGTTCTGCCATCCGTACAGATTATGCCGCACCTGACTGCAGCAGGATACAATGTCCGTTCCCGGTGCAACAATATCCGGCTTCCGCAGATCAGCATCCTCCGCTTCTCTGCCGGAATAATGCTCACAAAGAGAGTTCCTTTCTCCAAAGTATCCCCCCTCATTACAGCCCACCGTTATGACCTTCCGGCTGTTTCCGATCGGGGAAAGGCTCCCGGGACGCGGCCCTGCATTACCGGCCGCAACGACGACCACGAGCCCCCGTTCCCATGCATCCTCCACACAGGCGATCAGATTTTCTTTCTGCCCGCTCTTCAGCGTAAGTCCCAAGCCGATGGAAATGTTAAGAATTCTGATATTCCAGACTTCTCTTTTTTTCAATACCCACGCAATTCCCTGCAGCATATGATCTACCGTACCGTCGCCATTGTTATTCAGAACTTTGCCGACAACCAAACCGCACTGCGGCGCAATCCCCTTGTATCTTCCACCCGAAAGACTGCCGTTTCCCGCCAGAATGCCGGAAACATGGGTCACTGTTTGAAAACACAACAGGTTACAAGTTCCAGTGTATTCTGATTTCCTGCTTTTCCGTATCCGGATCCTTCTCTCCCACTTCGATGTAATCAATAAAATCTGTCACCATCTCATATGTCAGCTTATCGAAGCAGCAGTATTTCCCGATCAGTTCTTCAATATCCTTTTTTTTGCTCTTTTCCTGCTCCAGGGCGTCGGCCTTTTCCTCCAGCTCCATGACCGTCTTCTCCACGTTGTCGCACTCCTGGTCAAAACGCCCCTTTAGATTCAAAAATTGTTCCTGTGAAATATTTCCCTGAACCCGGTCCTCATATAATAAGGAAAGCTTCTGATTCATCAGCTCTTTCTTTTCCCGGGCGGTGCGCAAAGCTTTCTGCGTCTCCTGCAGCGCCCTGTCGCCTTCCGTAATCTGTTCCAATAGCTGTGATATTTGCTCTTTCCGGTCCCGGTTCTCCAACACCCCTGTAACCAACTCCCTGATATTTTGCAAAACGACGTCCACGATAACCGAATACCGGATCAGATGCGCCGTACAGTATTGATTCCGGGATTTATTGGCAAGCTGGCAGCGCAGGTACCAGTCCTCTTTTTTCCGCGTTGTGTAGCCCGATTTAATCATCGTGGAGCCGCAATCGGCGCATTTCACCCGGCCGGCCAGCAGATGAACCTTTTCCCCTTTACGCGCATAACGCCTTGTCGCTATGATCTTTTGTACCTGATCAAATTTCTCACGGGCAATAATCGGAGGATGGTGGTTTTCGACGATAACCCATCTCTCCTTTGGCGTCTCCACTACTTTTTTATCTTTGTAGCTTACTTTCTCCCATCTGCCCTGGATCAATGTGCCGATATATGTCTCATTTCCGAGTATCCGATTGACTGTCGTCGTACTCCAGAGATTGTATTTCATGGTGAACTCGCCCGCCCGCACATTTGCATAATTGCCCTGTTTTCTTTTATATACGGTGGGACTGTCAATGCCCATATCTTCCAGCCGATAACAGATCGTCTTCGAACCGTATCCCTGCAGCGCCAGATCAAAAATCAGGTTCACCACTCCGGCGGCGTATTCGTCGATCACAAACTGGTGCCGGTCTTCCGGATCCCGCAGATACCCATATGGAGCAAACGACCCCAGGAACTGCCCTGCCTTCATCTTCGCCCGGAAAACGGAACGGATATTCCGGGATAAATCCTCGCTGTACCACTCATTCGTCAGCCCGTATATCTGCCTTGTCTTTTTATTGCCTTCCACTTCCGTATCCACGCCGTCCGCCAGCGCCACAAAGCGTATCCCGAGCAGCACAAAATCATGGTGCAGGTATTTTTCCAGATGTTCCATATTGCGGGTAAACCGGGACTGGCTTTTACATAATACAATATCAAATTTTCCCAGCTTGCTGTCCCGTATCAGACGGTCGAACGCCGGCCGGTCGTCATATAACCCTGAATAATCATCGTCAATATAGGTATCGACAACCGTCCACCCCTGTGCAAGCGCATGGTCCGTCAACAGCAGCCGCTGATTTATAATGCTTTCACTGTTATCCCCGCCGCATTTGTCCAGGTCTTCCTTACTCAATCTCAGATACAACACAACCCGTTTTCCATTGCCCATTGCCGTTACCCGAAGTTTCTCTCAATTTCTGCAATCAGAATGTGGATAATTTTTTCTTCCCGTTCCTGTTCCTCCAGACAAAATATATTTTTCACTGTAATGTTTTCCATACGTTTTCTCCTTCTGAATCCTTATATTGTCATTTCAATATACGATTGGAAGGCCTGTATGTATGCTTTGGAATATGAGCGCATACCGGCCGGTGTTTCTATTTTTCTCTGCCTACCGTTTTTTTCTTATTATCTTCGTCTGAATTTTGCAGCGCCTCCGGATCGATCTCGGAGAGTACCTCCCGCTCCATTTGCAGCATTCTTTCCAGAAAATCGCCGTCCGTCTCTACCAGCACATCTTTTTCTTTTCCCACTTCATCGCCTCCCTTACCTGTTATACCGGTATTCTTTTTTTCTTGTTACATATTCATATCCATGCTGCGGAAATACTTCTCTGTAATAAGCATTCAATATTCCAACTGCCTGCTGTCTCGCTATATGCCGGGCCTGCTTCTGTCCACACCGCTTTCTTTCCTGTAAATAAGACTGCCTGTAAGTTTCTGAAACTTTTTGATTCAGCCGTTCAAAATCTTTATTAATCCTGTTGCGAAGTGCGTCCGGATCTGCCCTTTCTGTTTTCCGCATAATATAATTCATTTCACCCTGGCCGGATGCGGTAGCTCTGTGCTCATTCCAGTTTGAGTTTAACATATTATTGATGTCTGCAAAAGAGAACGTCCCGCCGAACTCTTCATATCCTTTGGGATGCCCATGCGTAACAGTCAGATTCTTTTCCCGGAGCAATTCAACAGGAAATGCAACGCTGGTACTGTCGCCTTTGTATGCCGCTACAATATTTCCGTTTTCATTAATGGCGAATAACTCCTCATGCCCCAGACGGCGGATACGCTTTTCGATCTCTTCCAGACTTTTTCCCTGATACCTGCTGATGTCAATCGGATTGGCTTTTCCTTTCGGATTCACACCCTCATTATTCAGCCAGTCCAGAAAATTCCCGATTCCGGATCCGGCCCCTCTGCCGCCGAAAAACTGCAGATACAAAATCACTGTAACTCCCCCATCCTGTTGAATTTATCCTGAAATGCCTCAATTCCGATAATGTTTCCTTTACATTCTTCCGGGACAAAACCATAAAAAATAATCTGTGTAGGTTCCAACCGGATCTGCATTTCTTCATACCCTTCCAGGAATCTCTTTCTGTATTCTCGGTTTCCCATACATCCCACCGAAGATACCGCTACACAGCTTCTCCGCGGTTCACCGTCAAAGCACCACGAAAAACTGTCGCTGTCACTCCAGCATACAGAGGGAATTACCCTGATACCAAACATCTGGAAGTACGCGCCCAGCCAGTGTTTTCGAAAATGATTATAAATCTGCAAAGCCCGGGGAAAATCTGTATACAGGCTGAAATCCGGTGACAAGACATACCGAAACCGTTTTAATATTGATATATATTTGTCAGGATTCTGCCACAGGCGTTCAAACTGGTAGTCATCAAGAAAAAAGTGTATCCCTGTTTCCTCCGGTTGCTTACAGCCTATTGCATAATTAAAACCAATAAATCTGCATGGTCTGTACTGTATTGCCCGCAGCTTCGGAATATCGTAAATTCCTGTTCCCTGAAAGATATAGCGGTTCATATTTTCACTGTTTCTGCTTTTCCGATATGTCACCTTCACCTCCTTTCCGCATCCAGACGTACCACCGGATCCGGATGCAGACTATAGGTTGTAAACGGCACACACACTTAGTTACCGTGGTACTCCATCTCCTTCCGGCATATATTTGCCGTCGTCCCATTCTGTTATATTGACTTGGCCATCCACCTGTGGGATGCTTCGAGCCCCGTTTTCCCGCTGCCATTTCTGCAGCAACCCGATAATCACATCCTCCATCTCTTTTGGCCCATACGCTTCGGGGAAATACTGTGAAAGCACTGTCCCTTTGATAACGACCCGCTGTCTGGCTTTTTCTGTTTCTTTTCCGCCCAGAACGGTATGCAAAAGCTGCTGTGTTATACAGCCCGGACTGCGTTTGCTGTATTCCTTCAGGGTCTGCGCCTGCTTTCCACTTGGTATAGCTCCGTTTTCCGCCATATATGTATACAGCCTGTCCTGCTCCTCCTCTGTCAGATAAGAAAGATCCGAGGCGGTGATTACCGGGATCTTTCCCACATCCGTCAGATCGAGCAGCGCCGGCACCAGCTTCGTCAGGCGAATATAGCGCTGAATCGTGTTTCTGCTCTCTCCGACTTTCTGCGCCAGTGCGGCATCGGAGCGCAGCCCTTTCCCGCAATGCATCCGTTTTTCCGCTTCCATATGCATCTTATAGGCAAAAGCCTTTTCCTTTATACTGACGCTGGTGCGCTGTATATTGGATTCCACCATAATAATGACGGCTTCATCATCACTGTAATCCCTCACATAAAACGGCATCTGCGTCAGCCCGGCCAGCAGACACGCCTGTTTGCGTCTGTGGCCTGCGATAATTTCATAGCCGCCGCTGCCGATCGGCCGCGCAATCCCCGGATGCAGGACACCGTTTTTCCGAATGCTCTCCACCAGTTCCGCCATATCTTCATCCATCTTTACCAAAAACGGATGATCTGCGAAATCTTTCATCTCCGCCGGATTCAACTGCAAAATCTGGAACGCCGGATCACCGCCCTGCACATCGTCCGATACACCAAACAACTCTTCCAATGACTTTAACTGCATGACATCATCTCCTCAACAAAGCGGAGGTACGCATCGGCACCGGACGATGACGTCCGATAGGTATAAATGCTCTGCCCCCTGCCGGGCGCTTCCGCAATGCTGATATTGCGCGGAATGTAAGTATCAAAAATCCGAATACCGTTCTCATAGGCCGACTTTACCTCTTTCATAACATTTTTATGCTCGTTCGTCCGCATGTCCACTTTTGTGAACAGGATGCCGTATATCTGCAGCCCTTTATTCAGCTTTTTCCGCACCATGCCGATACTGCGGAAAAGCTGCTGCATCCCCACCGCCGAGAGGTTTTCCGGTTCCACGGTAATAATCACCCCGTCCGCAGCCGTCAGATTATTCAGCGTAAGCAGCCCCAGGGACGGCGGACAGTCAATCACGATAAAATCATAACGGTCTGACACAATATTTATATAATATTTCAAAATATGTTCCCTGCTGACGGCAGACATCAGCGTCATTTCCATCGGACACAGGTTCAGGTTCGCCGGAAGGATATGTACGCCCTCATCGCTGAACAAAATCCCGTCGTCCGGGTATACTTCTTCTTCCTGCATAATCTTCCCGTAAATGTCCGCAATCGTCGTCTGCAACTCGTCCGGTTCATAGCCCAGGGCTTTCGCAAGATTCCCCTGCGGATCCGTATCAATCAGCAGCACGCTGTATCCCCTGCCGGCAAGCCCGATCCCCAGATGCAGTGCTGTCGTCGTCTTACACCGCCTTTTTGATTCATTATTGCAATCGTTTTACATGTTTTGCCCATTCCGCCACCTGTCCTTTTAACAACAATATTCCGGGTATCGGATCTGTATTGCCTGCCAGAAATATCTGGCATAGCCACAGCAAAACAGCTCCTCCGCCGTATACCGGCCGCATTCCTCCAACTGCGCTGCCGGAGCGTCTTTATCGTCTACGCTCGGCGTACCGTTACAATACAGATTGAACGCCAGACGGATAATCTTTGCACTTCCACTCGTGATCCAGCCTTCATGCAGGCATTCTGGCTTCACACATCCGGCCTTAAAATCATAAGCATCCTGCGCATGGTCTCTCGTATCCGCGCTTATCCCAAGGCAATACATTAATGCCATATGATATACGTCTGTCTCCCTGCATTGTTGCAATGCACTGTAAAAAAAGCGCTCATGGTTCCTGTCTTTGAAAATAATATCCATAATCGTTCTCCTTCTTTATATCCATTTGTATAGTTCATTTCCCATCAGCAAAATCAGGATACCAGCTGCAGCTATACGCACCAGCCATTCTGCCAACCCGCCGGTCCTGATATGAGCCAGCGTAACCCGTTTTAATGAAAAGGGGAATAAGAGCGGCACGCCGCCGGCAAACATATCCAGTACCAGATGACTGGCCATACCGGCGCCGATTCCCCACGCAGCCAGCGAAAGCATCCCTTCCCATCCGGGCACGATAAAAACGCTCATACGCACTGCCACGGCGCACAGGATGGCCATAAGAAGCGAATGGCTGATTCCCCTGTGCCCGGCCGCTCCTTTCAGATATTTCGCCTGCTTTTTTGGCAAAAGAGCAGCAATCCCCCGCAGCGCCATCTGCAGCACACCCACAATCCTGCTGGCTCCGCGATGCTTCCTGCTGATGCTGCTGTAAGGGTGATCGATGTCCGGTATCAGGCTTCCCAATACCGCTGCAGACAAAATTACGGCTTTTCCCGCCACATCATCCGGCCCCGTCAGGATGCCGGCCACCATCATGCCGGCTGCCGCCCCTCCAAGCCTGTGCGATGCTCCCATCATATGTATTTCCCTCCGTTTTTCCGTGCCATATATGCCCGGTAACAGGCATACCCGCACACATATTTCTTCCGTTTGCATTGCTCAAATTGATACTGCCATATAGTATGCTGCCCATAGCGTATCGAAAAACGCTTTCCACAGACAGGACATATATGCTCTTTTACGATTTCGTATTTATAAATACAGCTCATTTCACATTCCCTGTTGCCTTTATTCGCGGCTTCTGCTATTATGGATACATAGCAGCCGGCATATGTGGAAAGCAGTTGCCGGGATGTGGTTTTGCAAAGCATGTGATGTGTCCCCAACACAGGATCACATGCTTTTTAATTGCCTGTAATTCCCCTTATATTAATAATCGCATCTGTAATTCCGGCTCGAAATTCATCCATAAGACCTCCTTTCTCTTACTCCGGGATTGGGTATAACATGTCGTCTCTTCCTTATGCCAGCCCTGTAATCTTGCATTGTACAGGTCATTGTCATAACCGGATAAAATCACCGGTCCCGGATGCTTCAGGAGCACCAGCAGAAGATCATCCTGCCTCTCATCGTCCAATTCGCATTTATATTGTTTTCCATGACGTGTTCCCAGTACATACGGCGGATCTGCATATACCAGCACTCTGGGGGAACGGAACCGCTGAATCAGTTCCACCGCATCCCGGTTCTCAATCTGCACACCCCGGAGCCGTTCCGCTGCCTCCAATATCTTTTCCGGCAGCCCGCACCACTCCTGTACGGCATAGCCGCGCTCCCTGCCCTGTACATCGTTTTTCCACCCTGTCCGTTCCCCTGTCGTACGATGCCCATGCCCCATATTCAGGCGGATGTAGAAATTTACAGCCCGCCGGAAGCTGTCGGCAGGTTTTTCCCGGAAAACCTCCTCATATACCTGCCTCGCATACGGCGTATAATATATTTCATGTGCCAGCCGTTCCGGATCCTTTTTAATCCATGCAAACAGGTTGACAACATCCCCATCCAGATCATTGGCCGTCTCGATATGGCTTCGTGGTTTGTTAAACAGGACGGCGCCGCTCCCGAGAAACGGTTCCAGATAACTGTGATGATCCGGAAAAAAACTGATTATCCATTTTGCAATGCCCCATTTGCTTCCGGGATATTTTATAATTGATTTCATATTCGTTACCCTTCTGCTATTCTTTTAATCGCCTCATAAAAAGAAACTCCCTTGTTAAATCAAAATGTACTATTAGTTCATTTTTGTATCAAAAAAATATCATCTACTGACGTCTCCAATGTTTTCGCAATTATAGCTGCTGTTTTCAGTGATGGTATTTTTTCTCCCCTTTCGATAAATCGTAAATACCTCTCTGAAACACCTGTTTTTCTTGATAATTCAAGTATAGACAAATTCCGTTTTTCTCTTAAAAATTTTAACCGATTCATCTTAACCTCCTCGCTAAAAAATGTACTTTTTGTACCTTCATGTACTAATAGTACTGTACTTTTAGTTTATTGTCAATAATAACTTTGATATAATTTAAAAAAACAGGATGGATTATCTGATGAATATTGGCAATCGTATCAAAGTACTACGTACCAAAAATAATATGACCCAAAAAGAGTTATCCATTAAATTAGGATTGACCCCTAAGATGATTTCATTTTACGAGACTTCACAACGTATGCCGCCTATAGATATTATCATAAAGCTCGTAACAATATTTGATGTATCTTCAGACTATTTATTGGGTTTGACAAATATAAACTTAAATGAAAAAAATAATATAACTCCTTTGTTAGAAATGCCGGATGGTGCAAAAATTTTGCTCGAAACATACAAAGAACTTATTCCACAAAACCAGCGTTCCATACTGCATACAGCACTTTCTATGCTTGAAAATCAGAACAATTCTAATACATTAAAAAATGTAAAATAGTCCCTTATAAGAATCCCCATAAAAAACGTCACAAATGATAGCTCTTTTTTAATTTATATTTGTGTGATACGTTTATTATGGTGAAAAAGCAGTAAGAAAAAACCTTACCATTCCTGCATGGCTCAACACATTTGCCGAAAATAATCACATTAACTTTTCACAAGTTCTCCAAGATTCCCTGATTGCCCTCTATCAACAAAAACAACAAGCTTAACCCGTTGCCCCGATTTTATACATAATCGGGGTATTCTTTTTTGCAATGCCCATTTGTATTTTAGTTATCTCCAATATCCTTCGTTTTTCCTCTCTTATCTGTTTTTTAAGCTAAAATCTCTATTTTTGCGAAATTATCCCTCCAGCGGCTCCACGCAAAATAGTGATTTTAAGAAATAAATGTGATAAAAAGATTTGTTTCTGCATACACTTGATTTAGCCGGGCACATATGGTATTGTATGTGTAGGCAAAAAGAAGCAAATAGTCCATGCAGGACAGCAAAATGAAAAACCCCGGAGCACCACCTCCGGGGTTTTTCTATTCCCTGTTTTGGCGTGGGCGGGCTTGGTTCCACAGGCTAGTTACCGGTCATCTGCCGCCGTCTAACCATTTGATGATGTAGTGGCAAACCACACCAGCCGTGACAGCGACAATAAAAGAAACAAATACTTCCATGCAGACACCCCCTTCCCGTACCAGTTTAGGGAGCGGTAACGATAAAATATTATCATAGTCTGTCAGAATATACAAGAATATGGCAGATCATAAGATAAATAGTAATATAATATTCACGACTGTCACACCACACATTTCCCCTTCTGATATATTTCCAGAAAACCGTGTTGCCGTTCACATATTAATCGAAACAGGCACTCCCGTGGATTATGATACCTTTCCAAACCTCTCCATGTATTATTTTGTCGAATCATGACCCTTTTACCAGATATTGTTTGTGCCCTCTCCCGCCGCTTCCGCGCTTTCTTCCGACTGCTTTCCCTGCTTCCCGACGCCTGTCGCCTGGTATTTCCTGATACATTCCTTCTGAATGCCCCTTTCCCTGCTCTTCTTTTTTATAGTATTTTCTTCCATTTCCCGGCTGCGGCATTTCCCTGTCCTTTCCGTTATTACCCGCTGCCCCGGCTCTCTGTACCCCAACATTTGCTATTTTCGTTTTTTCCTCTTTCTCATAACAAAACTTCAGCGGTTTGCGATGTTTCTCCTTCACGGATACCCGCAACGTATCATTGGCATTCGCCGGGACGTCCTGCACACTGCCGGCTGCGCCCGGCTCCCCGAGTGGTTTCCTGTCCTGCATATTTACTCTGACATTACGTTCCTTCCGGCCGGACGCTGGCTGCCCGGCTGCCGCCGGCGCTGCTCCCGCTACTGCCATCTGCTTCTGCCCCGCACTCTGCGGATTGCTTCCTGTCTGTGCTGCCTGCCCAACCGGCACATAAGCCGGCCTCGTATCCGATTTTTCTCCTGTCTGCCCCATTCCCGGTGCCGTGCCCCCGGCAACCGGACGGATGCCGCCGGCAGCGTCCGGTTTCCCCATCGGGAACCGCTGTCCGATATAATCCTTCGCCGCGATCGCGCCGCTGCGTATGGCGGCCATCTTTTCCGGTATATGCATTTTTTGTACCGAGTTGGTAATCTTTTCCCTGCCTCGCTGGACCGGTTCAAGCAGCCTGAATATTTTATCCCTGTTTTGGTATAGTCCCACCCCGGCGATGATCTGCACGATCAGCACGATCAGCCAGCCCCACTCATCCGCTTTCCCAAAGAGCAGCACATCCACGCGGATCAGAAACGCCAGCATCAGCGTGATAACAAGTATCATAACCTGTGTCTCGAACAGTTTTTTTATCCAGACTGTCAATATACTTTCATACCCAATAACCAGAAATAAAATCAATATCACAGGCGCCAGCATCAGATAAAATACCGCCAGCACCTGATAGACGATCAGCCCGCCCGCTATCATCATATAAATAAAGCATTTTGCCAGGCATGGGATAAGGTAAATCAGCAGGAACCCGACCCGTTCATACCCGATCAGCATGTTAAAACATTTCGCCTCACCAAAATCTTTTACCAGTTCTGCCCGTTCATCGGCATCATCCGCACTGAGAAACCGGTCAATCGTGCCGGAATCTGGAATATCACAATGCATAAATTCTACTGTCTTCCACGGCTCATGCACCAGGTCTACCCACAGTACCCCCGCCGCTTTTTTCGAAAATTCTTCTATTTTATCCGTACCGCCGGATATTCCCATATTATCATTGATATTCGACAGCGCATCCACACTGATCCCCTTCGTAATCTTCGTAGCTCCCGAGAGTACCACGTCCGATCGCAGCACGACAAACATAGCCAGTACAATCACCAGCACAACCTTCCCGAACTCTGCAATACTGCCGACAATATCCCGCTTCAAAAACCGTACCAGCACGGAAAGCAGGCATACCGCAAACCCCAATATCAGAAGCGGCTCAAAAATACTATCCTTCAATCCCTCCTGTATTCCATGCAGTTGTTCCCCAAACAATTCCCCCATGTCAAACTGCAATGCCCGGTAAAATAACGTTACCGTGGCATACGCTACCGTGCGGATGGCCGCAAACAGGGCATTGGCCAGCCCGTTGACTGTTTCCAGATGCTTCTCTAATATGCCGGTTTCCTCTATATCGAATGTATAATTATCCCTGTATTCACTCCCCAGATACTTTGCATCACCGGGAAGGTTTTCAAACGCATCGCCGCTGTTGACCCCGCTGCTGGCCTCCACCTGCCCCGCAGGCAGGAGTATCGTCAATATCAGGCTTCCCGCCAGCATCATGCATAACAATTTTATTTTACGAATCATCCTCTGTCTCCCCGCCTTCCCCTGCAAACTGAAAACGCGGCCGCCTGTAATAACGGAATCTGCACCCTTTCATCGGTGGAGAAAATGTCCCGCCAAGAATGGGGTTGACATCATTGCTGCCGCTGTCCACAGATATGCCTACTCTGCCCCGCGGCCTCCCCTCATACCCATAAGAGGAGCCGCCGCAATGTATCCACGCATTCTGCCCGCCGATCTTCCCGATATAGATTCCCACATGGTTATACGACCCCGCTGCCACATCCCTTGGATCTTTCATAAACCCCAAATCTCCCGGCTTAAGCTCCCCTTCACTAATCGGTTCCGTCGCATAAAACTGCGCCGCCGTGCCGCCGCCGCTTCCTGATACGGTACTCCCAAAACACTGCACATAAACCCAATCCACATACCCGCTGCAGTCCAGCGGCCCGGACGGGGCGCCGGCATGTGCCGACTTTCCGCCTAACAGATAGGGCCAGTTCATCAGAGATGCCGCTACCTGCAGAAGTTCTTCCCTTGTCACATTCCCGGCCACAATCTCCGGCATATTCCCTGTGCTCCCAGACCACCCCGGATCCGCACCCATATCTGTGTCATAACCATATAACTGCGGCAGATACCGGGCTTCATACAATTCTGTTACATCCTTTATCTCCGATTCCTTCAGGCTGATATACTGCTCTAGGACATCCGGGAACTCCACCTCTGGACGGTTTTCCAGGGCTACCTCGTATTTCGTTTCAGAACCGCCCTTTTTTTCCGCCTCTTCCTGTAAGGCAACCAGAAAGAGCACCGCATCCCGATAGGAGAGCGTATCCCGGTGCTGCCCTGCATATCCCAGAATCGCGTCTGCTGCCTCATAGTACTGCATATCTTCCAGCACCCATTCAGAATCTGTCGTCCCGTCGCCGTTATCATGCGTTTCCAGAACATATTTTTCCTCCCGCAGCCTGCAAAACTCAAGCGCCGTGACAATAGGGTTATACGCCTCAATTTCCCCTTCCCCCGCGGCATAGGCCCGTATCACATCCGCCAGCATGACAATATCCCACGGCACTCCCAATTCCGAACAGGAAAACTGGTATTCATACGCTTTTTCCTCGGTCGCAGGCACCGGAACCGGTTCACTCCCGACACCGCCCAGAAAAAGTATCAATATGGCCATCGGCAAAACCGCCAGCATCCACAGACATAACAAAAATCCTGCAATTATCTTTTTCATACAGCCTCTTTTTTCATAAGGTTCCGTATGATCTTTTCCATGTCAACTTCCCCGTCGCTCTGTGTAGGTTTTGCCGGCTTCTTCCCTGCTGCCTGTATTTTATCGGTTTCCTCCTTTTTATTTACCGCATCGGCATCCTCCGGCTCCAGTATTTCGGCAGCCGCCTCTTCCACATCCGTCTTCGGAACGTTTTCTTCCACAAAATTATCGTCGTCATAAGAAAAATCATATGCAAACATATTTTCATCCATATCCGGTATTTCCTCCTCTTTTCCCTGCTCCGCATCCTCTTTTTTTGCCTTCGGCGTCGTGGAAAACACGTCAACAATATCCTGAAACACGGCATCAAACCGTAAAATCCCCACGTGTTTATCCATATCCTGGAACATGCATTCTCCGTTTTGCAGATTCATAATGGCTGCTTTATTCTGTTCACTCGCTTCCAGCCCCAGATATTCACACATCCGCCGGGCCTCATTCTCGTTGGTTGTGCAGAAGCAAAATTTGTAAGTGATCGTATTTTTGATGGCTTCTGTCGGCAAATCAAGTACCGAGTGCCCGTTAAAAATGCAGCCCGTATACAGTGACCGCCCCATGCGTGTCAGATAATCATACATTTTTATGCCTTCCGCCGTCTTGCCGAGCGCCCAGCTCTCATCAAACAATATGACCGAAAAGACGTTTCGCGGAATCAGGGCGAATTTCCGTGCAAAATGGGAAAGCACCATCATAATGACTGTGGAAACGGTTTCTTCGGTCGTGTAATCGGTTTTTGCCGTTTCCGGTGAGGGCAGTTTCAGGTTCTGGATCTGTAAAATATTCAGCCGGTTATCCAGCGATATGGTCTGCTCCCCGCCTTCCCCGATCAACAGTCTGGCCATTCCCGCCGTTTTGTGCAGCCGGATCCGTCTTCCAATCATCTGGGCCGGCTTACACAGATCGTCCCCGGAATCAAAACTTTCCAAAATCTCCGCCAGGCGCACCATAGACGGATTCTTTCCCGTATTATCCGCCGCCATCTTCCCCGCGGCTTCCAGAAGCGCCGTATACTCCATGGAATTGGGACTGTATTGGAACATTTCTGTGAGAATATTGATGGCCAGTTCATTGGCTTCATCCAGATTGTCATTGTAGATATTATAGGGATCCAGCATCCCCGTATTTTCAGCCGATGCGGAAAGTGTTACCGTTGAAATAAGCCCCTGCAGCATCGTAAATCCTGCCTGCCAGTGAGCCCGTTCCCCTTTGGGGTCAAAAATCAATCCATAACCGCCATACATAACATTCAGGAAGACTAGCAGATTAGCGTTAAAAGACTTTCCAAACCCCAGATTTCCGTAAAAAGTCGCAGAAGCTGATTTGTTTGCAAGGCAGGCACGCCCCATGTCCAGAAATACATTCTTTTCTTCCTCCCCGGTCGTTCCTATATAGCTTCCCGTATGATCCCCGAGTTCCCTGCTCACACCGATAACGCCGCTTGCAAGCGTTGTCGGCGTCACCGGCATAACATAATCCCGAACCGTCACGCCCACCGTCGGGATAAATGACATAAACAATCTGATCTGGTCTGCAACCGGCCTTTCTATAACGAAATTCATATCCTGGTATTTTTCCCGTATCGTTGCCGCCCGTTCCTCCAACTGCTTTTGGTCTGCAGCAGATACGCAGAGCACAACGGATGTATGCAATATCGGATCTTTGTTGGTTTTGATTTCACTTTCCAGAGCGGTAGAATACTCTTTCCCAACGTACAAATCTTCCGGGACTTCAGCACCTCCTTTTTCCGCATTTTCGCACTGGCTGTCAATCTCCCTTTTTTTCATTTCAATCTTGCGCTGTGCTTCCCGGCATTCCACCGCCCGTATATGGATACAGACCTCTGCCTGCATATTCTCTTTCTGCAGCGCATAAAGCCATTCATTCCCGGGAAATTCCCATTCATCTGGAAGGCCCGGCATGACAAGGAAAGTCTGGTAAGATACACAGCCATCATGCTCTACGCATATACTCCGTCCCCGGCTTGTAATGCTTCCTGAAAACAGATTGACAATATCCCTCCCCCACGGCCTGATTGCCTTTTCCCTGCCGATACGTTTGGCCTCATACCTGGGTTCCCATACATTTCTTTTGCTGTCTGCGTAAAACAGCGGTATTGCCTCTTTCAATCCCCGGTATCCCATCCTGCGGAAAAGCCATTGCAGTTCTTCCCCCATAACCGCATTCATACTCATTTTCTGATTCTGGGAGAAATACCAATCATCTGCTGTTTTTTTCATCCGTTCAACCCTGCTCATCAAAATATCTTTCGTATCTGTGTGCATATATACATTGACCGCATTTACCGGATCACTGACAAAGAACTGCCAGGCATGATGCAGATCCGATATAAGGTCATCCCCGGAATTATTTTCCAGCCTGACAAATATGTAGGTGCGATAGTCATTGCTCTCTGTCTCTCCGGCCTTCTCCCGCAGATAGCTTTCCACCTGCTGCGTATAATTCAATGCTGTCTCATACAATGCATCTTCTGTATCCAGCCTGCCTTTTAATACCCTGTACTGTGCCGTAATATCCTGTTCCATCGGCACAATCAGAATCTGCATTTCCGACGAAGTTCCGGCCAGAAAGCGGGCCGTCTGGAACAATACCAGCCTTTTTTCATTCTCATTCAGAAAATCATAGTCATATCCGGTCAGCTTAAATGCAGCCCAACAGCTCTTGTCCGCATTGAAAATCAGATTTTCCGTATAGTATTCTATCGGGCATCGATACATATGGATTCCCCTTTCTGTCTGTATGCCATACTGCAGCTCCAGTCAAGTGCGATTCGCTCTCTGCCCTTCCCGTGGCGGGCAAAATGTTCCAGATAACAATGCCTGTCGCAGAGCAGATAACGGAAAAAATCAACAAAATACCGGATTGGATTTTTCCCGTCGAGTTTGACCCGACGCATAAAATACATAAATCCGTACGGAACCACGCCAAGACGCACAACAACCGGCACCTGCAAAAGCCCCGGAAATATCTTTTGTAAAATATACATGCCAAACGCTGTGCCCGCAAAACAGATCGCACTCCACATCTCTACCGGAACCGGCAGACGGATATTGCCAGCGTTATAAATCTTTTTTTCCACATTCCATACTTTTGTGTAGGAATATATGATTATTTTCTTATTTTCCATACCTGCCCCTGCCTTATTTAAAGATGACACCACCGATCGTATTTCCGATGTCCTCGATTTTGGTGGGGTTTGCCGTGAAAAAAATCACAATACCGCCTACAACCAGTGTAATTAATACACCTGTGTAATTCCGCTTAATGGCATTGAGCGCCATTAACCCAAGCGTCCCAAGAATCGCCACCCATTTTAAATTTTCAAATGCGACCCCTGTCGCAAAATTATGCACATAATCAGTCGCAAAAACCATATTGCCCCAGCACAGGGACAATAAACATACCATGCACAATATCCCTGCCGCTTTTCTCCTCATGCCCGCTCTCCCGTTTGTCTTTTCCACCGCTGCTGTTTTTTTCGTTCTTTTCTGTCCCATTGCTTTACCCTCCTATAAATGTCCTGTTTTTGTGTTCATGTCCTGTATGTAATATTTATCTCCGTCCGGCCTGACAGTCAGATGCATCCCCTGCAGGAGGCAATACCCGTTTTCTTCATCCGACACCCGAAATTCAACGATACACAATATTCCGGCTTCCGTGTCATAGCAGCTTATCCTGTCCAGTTCCCGGAATGTATATCTGCCGGATAATCCCCGGAATTTCTCCCTGTCTGCATCTTTGGTCAGATAGTATTCAATGACATTCTGATCCTGCCCGTAATAGGCTTTCAGGAAGCTTACAACGGCTTCCGTGATTTGCTCGGTACGCCCATCCGTAATAGCCGTACCCGTATATGCCGGCGCACTGTAACCGGAAATCCCCGTATTGTCATTGACAATAATCGGTATGCCTTCCACCACATATTTCCCGTTTTCCCGGTATACGGGAATTTTCAGCGTCACTGTCCGATTCTGTGTTATATTTTCTTTCTGGCTCTCACCTTCCTTTACCGTCACCGATTCTTTTGTGTACACCACGTCGGAAAGCACATAGACATCATACTGCTCCCCCGAATACTGTTCCTTCCGGTATGCCTTCACATAAACCGCCGCTGCCTTCCCTTTAAAATCTGTCAGATCCGCTGCCCTGCTGTATAATTCCTGGCTGACATACGGCCGGATCCGCTGCGCATAGTCGTTTTCCTTCCGGTTTTCCCATGTAAGATATTCCCTGGCAAAGTTTTGCGCAAACCCCATGATTTCTTCGTTATCATCTTTGTATTCCGCAAACTCCCTCCTGAAATCATGTATCGCCGCCTCCGCCCGCTGTGCGGAATCCCTTTCCAGGCATGAGGCAACACCTTTTATGAAAATAAATAAAAGCATGGCCCACATAACCACACGCAGGAAACGCATCAGCGTATTCTTTTTCAAAATATATTCCGGCGGCCTGCTGCGCGGCCTTTTTTCCCGTATGGCCTCCCGTGCTTTCTTTTTTTCCGGCCTTTCCTTGCTTTTTTTCTTTGCAAACATACTGTCCTCCCAATGTTTTCCCACTGTCCTATATTAAAAAAAATCAAGATTCAGGTCATATTCATCCATAGCCTCCTTCACTTTTTCGAGTTCTTCCTGATTCATCCCCTCATAGGGGTTTGTTACCGGTTTCACCTCCGTCTCTTTCTGCGTCGTTTTCGCGGTCTGCTCATATCCCGTCGCTTTTGTCAGCATATCGCCAACCTCCACAAAGACATCCCTCAGCATCGTTTCATCGTCAAAATAATATGCCTGGAACTCCTGCATCTCATTTCCCATCTTGCAGATGAACCGCCCTTTGATGTCCGGTATATTGCAGGCATCCGTACTTCCAAGCACAATCTCGGATGCGGTCTTGTCTGCAAACCGGCCGGAGATACGAACCGGAATATTGTTTTTGATCTGGCCGGTCAGTACATTGGCATCCGGCCGCTGCATGCCAAGGATCAAATTAATCCCTGTCGCCCGGGAAAGCCTTGCCAGCGTTGAAATCTTACCCTCGATCTTTTCCATCTGCTCCTTTAATTCCTTCGCCGCCCCCTTTTTATCAAGCATCTCCGCCAGCTCGTCGCAGAAAACGCCAATCCGGCACAGATTTTTCCCTGTCTTCCTGTTATATTCCACGATGTTTTTTACTTTCAGGTTTCGAAAAAGTGTCAGCCGCTGCGCGTTTTCCGCTTCCAGCTCTGTCAGTATCTGCAGCGCCCGCTTTCTCTCTGTCACGACCTCCCCATACCGCTCATAATCAATGCCAAATTCCACGCCGCCTTTAAAATCCAGCATATAGACACGGCTTCCCTGATTAATAAACTGCCATAAGATCAGGCGCAGGATAACCGACTTCCCGCTGCCGGTTTCGCCGGCTGCCAGTACATGCGGGACACGGTTTAAATCAAACGTGATTTCCCCCTGCGCGCTTTTCCCCACCGTTATGACACCGGAATCCTTTCTGATCAGCGTATCGCTCCAGTTAATTTTTTCCGGGATCCGGAAATCGCCCGGCAGCGTAACCACCCTGACGACCCTTTTGCTGTTCCCGTTTTCAATCCGCAGAATCGTACAGTCAAACGCCGTCTCCAGAAGCGATTTCCTGTTTTTCCACTCCTCCACAGGAATATTACTTTTGAAAAAATAGATCAGCTTCTTATCCGCCGTTTCACTGCCGCAGAAATACGGATACTGCCCATCCCTGCCTTTAAAATCGATTTCCATAAACGCCGCCGTAAAATCTTTTCCCCCGGCCCTGCCCAAAACCGCCAGGTAAAACACAGGGACAAATAAAAGCACATAATACAGCGCATACCCCAAAAAAGCGGGGAGCTGCAAAAGAAGTATCCTCCCTTTCAGCAGATAAACAAGCGCGGAAAAGACAATGCATATGAGAAAAAATACAAGATTGCGCACTTCCTTCAACTTTTTTATCCCTCTGTATACGCTGTATACAAAACGCTTGATCCCTGTTGCAATCCCAAGTATTGCCTCCTCCAAAAGCCCGTTCAGTTCCTTTTCTGCACCACGCACGTTATGCCTCCTTTTCCGGCGGTATCCGCAGCCGTATTTCTTCATTGATCAGCACCGGTATTTTCTGTTCCCGGCACAGAACCAGCATCCATTTCCCTTTGTGTTTGTCCCGGAATCTCCTGCATGGCCTGATTTCAAAATTCTCTGTCTCCGCCCTCTCATATATACGTTTCCCAATCCGTATCCGCCAGACCTCTTTGCGTCTCCCAATCCGTCCGCTTCCAAGCAGGACGTATTCCTGTTCCCGGTTCATGGCCAGGATGTCCACAGCGCGCGTGTAAAACAGGATAAAAAATATAAGGCCAATGAAAAACATGGCTGCTGCCACGGCAGCCAGCATAAACCAGAGGAAATTCCACCTTTTTCCGACCGGCTCCGGCTTTTGCGGTTCTTCTCTTATATTTGTTACCGCTCCTTTGCCGGCCCGATCTGATTCCGTTTTATTCCGCTCTTTCGGTATCCTGCCGCCACGGCTCCCCCGACCCGGATTTATGGACGCCGGCAGGCGGGAAGAAGATGCATCCAGCATTTTTATATGTTTCTTAACCGGAACCGTTTCTTCCGGTATCAACGCTTGTATTTTTTCCAGGAGCTTCGGCCACAGGCTCCCGCTCTGAACCGGTATTTCCTCTGCCGGTGGCTTTTCCGGAGGCGGATCCGCCGGCTTGTCTCCCGGCGCAACGGCTGCCGATGAACCGCCGGAAGGCCTGATTATGTTGGAGACAGTATACCGCAGCTCCGTCGTATTTCCGGCCCGATCCTGCATGACGCAGATATATGTACCATTTCGCTGCGCTGTAAACGTATCCTGTCCGTCTGATGCGTCTTTTTCTTCTTCTCCTTCTTTCATCCAGCGATAATGCGCTATCCCGGAACTTCCATATGACGCAGTTGCATCCGCATCGTTCCCGGATACCCGCAACGCTACTTTTTTCACCTGCTCTGTCGTGTCAGCCGTAATAACGCCCACAGGCGCCAGCCTGTCCATATTGGTAATCCGGATACAGGATTGTGTCTCATTCCCTGCATTGTCTTTCATCCGGAACACATATGTCCCATTTTGGGACACGGTAAGCGTATCCTGATCTGTCCAATTCGGTGTTGCTTCATCCTCCCCCTCATCTTTGCCGCTTCCGCCCGTTTCTTCCTTACCCCCTGCCGCACCGGTTTCCAACAGGACTTCCGCCGTTTCCGGGCTGCCAGAATCCCCCGGGCTTTCCGGCTCTCCTGTATTGTCCCCTTCCCCAAATGTCAGCCACGTTATTTCGCCGGACGTTTTCTGTACGCCCCATGCATACCCTCTGTCGTGTATGCCGGAGCTTCCATAACCATCCGTTTCCCCATCGCTTCCCCGGCCGCTTATGACAATATCCTGATTCGTCCACTCCCGGACGGACGGTACCATTTGCACTTCCGGTGGTAACTTATCTATATTTGTTACTTTATACACAATGTCTGCTGTATTTCCCACGTTATCCCGCACCCGGCAGACGTATGTCCCATTTTGGGACGCAGTATAACTGTCCCGGTCTGTCCAGTCAGGAACCGCCGGTTCCGGCATATCACCATCCGGGGTTTCATCGGCAGAACCGGAGCCGCCACTTTCCCCGCCGTCTGCAGATCCCCATGTAATTCCCCCGTCCCCGGACATAACGCCCCAGAGATATGGTTCCTGCGGCATCCCCGATGCGCCGTATTCCGCTGTCGCTTCCGCATCTTTTGCGTCAACCTTTAACTCCACATCCTCCCTTGTCCATTCCTCCACCGATGAAATGATCTCACCGGAAGGCTTCTGCCTGTCTATGTTCGAAACAACAATAGACGCCTGCGATGTATTCCCTGCAATATCCCTTATTTTGCATGTGTAGGTTCCGTTCCGTCCCACTGTACAGGTGATATGATCTGTCCAGATGTCATTTCCCTCCGCATCCGTTTTCCACGACAAATAATCACCGCTAAGTCCCTGCCCCAGGCTGTCAATCCGGACGGTCAGCACAATATCTTCATTCGTCCAGTCTTTTGTTGACGCTTCCAGATAGATAATCGGTGAAATTTCCGCCACCCGAATCAAAACATAACCGTTTCCCACGTTGGCTCCCGACGTATTCATATTCAATTTGTCAGTCAGCCACGTTATCCCCGATGCATTCCGCACACCGGTAAAACCTCCTCCCGTTCCTCCGCCTGCCGTGCCGGAAAAATCATGGCTCCTGTATGACACTGCAGCACCGTTCCCGCCTCTGGCGGATATAATCTTTGCCCCGTTACAAGTGACGCTGGAACTGCCGCCCCCTCCGCCGCCGGCCGCGCCGCCCGCATGGTCGCTTGTATTATTACAAAAACTTGCCTCCTTCCCGCCATATCCGCCATCCGGGTATCCCCGGTAACGAAAACATTCCCCATTCGTACGATCTCCGGCGTGGGACCATTCTTTCAGAAAAGTTTCATATCCGTCCACATATTCATACGGCCCGCCTGACCAGTCCTGCCCGTTGGTATCCCCTTGCCCGAGGTGTATTGTACTCAATCCCGGCATCTGCCCGGCGCATACGGTAAGTACCATGCCCTTTTTTAGCATGACCCGTGATCCGGCAGCATCACCATAACTGCCACTCCCTGATGCTGCGGAAGACGTACCGTTTTCCGCATATCCTGTGCCGCCCTGCGCCCCATAGCAGTACAGGTCATAGTATCCGGTCACTGGAACAGTCCAGTTCACCCTGCCGCCGCTGTATTCATAACGGTTCTCCTGCCCTACTTTTGGATTGGACGAGGAAATCCCCATACTGCTTGCCCTGGACATAACAGAAAAAGCAGTGCCTTCTTCCGGTACAAATGCTGCATACAGACTGCAGCTCTCCGTAAACACATCCGTTTCCCCCACGCGCCTGAAATCCTCCGTCTCCCAGCCCGCAAACCGAAACCCGCTCACCTGCTCCACAGACGGGAAGAAAACCTTACCTTCGGCATCTGTTTCCCGCTCTGCCAGCAGATAATATTCACTGTCTGCCTTCATCGTATAAAAATACACGATAACGCCGTCGCTGACTTCTCCTGCCGCCGCTTCCTGCTCAATCCCCGGTTCCCGGCCTTCCTCCATATCTGCCCTGTTATCTTCACCCACAGCCTCTATGGGAACTTCCGCTTCCGACCCTGAACCCTGAAAGTTTTCTTCCACTACGGGATCTCCTGTCTCCAAATCTTCTTTTATTTCCGGGTTTTCTGCCGGTTCCGAACCATCCTCTGCCACCGGATCTTCTTCCGTGCCTGAATCCCCTCCTGCTTCGGAACCGTCCTCAGTTTCCAAATCATTTCCTGATCCCGAATCATTTTCTGCGTCCCCTTCTTCCGTTTCCTGCGAATTACCCGGAATCTCAGTATCCGTAGTTTCTCCCTCCATGCCGGGCGCCCTGGCAAAGTCCTCCTCTGTATCTTCCTGCACCGCAGCTTCTTCCAGAGCAGATATTTCTTCCCCTTCCGGTATATCTGCCGCCGCATAAACATTACCGGACATGCTGTTAAAAAATAATACGCATATTAATATGCCCGCCTTCAGCCTTCCTGTTTTTCGTCCCATAATCTCTCCCCTCTCATTTCCTGAATACCAGCTTCCGGTTAAACAAGTATCGCTTTGTTGTAGAAAAACGGGCATGGCGCAGGCTTTTCCGAACCTCCTCGTTTGCCTCCGAAACGGGCATTGTCTTTTTCAAATCATTTCGTTTTGTTATTGCAAAAATCCTCCGAAAATCATGGCACTCCAACCCCATTTCCCACGCCTTTTTACGCAGCGTCGATTCTGCGTAAAACAACCTGCCCTCCGGGTTCTTCCGTGTAAAAGCCTGCAATCTTTCATACAGGTACGCATCCGGCAAACATACAACGGTGCCATTACTGCCGCCTTTACCGTTTGTAACATTGACACAGATTTTCCCATCTTCAAAAGTAATTTTGTCCGCATCCAGCCCTGCCAGTTCGGAAACGCGCAGGCCGGAAACCAACGCAAGCCTGTAGGCATATTTCAGTCTTTCATCGCTGATCTGGTTGACTTTTCTTTTGATCTCGTCCAAATATAATGTCTTTTTGGGTTTTATACTCCGATTGCGTTTTTTCTGATTCACAGCATGGTAAAAATCTTCCGGCGGCAAAGCTGCGCCTGTACATTCCCCGAAATACTGCAAACCGTTTTTAACGGCGCTTACCTCATTTCGCGTCTTAAACAGGAGCGGTATTTTCTCCGTATAAAAATCAGTACCCAGCCGCTTTATATCCTTATCTGTTTCAACATCCCGAAAAAGTTTTACGAGAGCGCTGTAATATTTCCTTGCCGTATTCTTATTTTCTACTTTGCCGTACAGGTATTGCTTTACTGCTTCCAGATCATCATATTTCATTTGCTCCTTCTTTCTTTGACTGATTTTTACAATATATTCTGCAGGGGGAAGCATCCCCCCAATCCCCCCTCCGGAACCGATGTCCTTACAGTCTCCGACATGCAGTCCATCGGTTCCGCTGGCAAGCCTGTGATTCCGGCTGACCGCCTGCATACTGTCCACCTCTATTCACGCTATATTACTACGTAATATAGCTTATTATCGTGACAGACCACTTTGACCGCCGCACCGCTTACCAACTGCCCGATCTCTCCGGGCATTTTCCCATATTATTTTCTGTAACTGCCCTGGCATTGTATTGCCGGTTTTACGACCTTCCGATCACATCTTTCATAGCCCCATAAACTTTCAAATCCAGCTTAATGCAGCGTTTCCGTACGCCGCCCACACAGACTTTTTTGGTTGTCTGATTTTCGTCCGCATCAATCCAGTGCAGTGCTTTCCAGTATTTCAATTTTTCCAACGATGTCAGATACCGGTTTTTATTCAGAAGCGCTTCCAGTTCCGGCCGCTCTATAATCAGATACCCCCTCGCTTCCCTGCCACCGCTTTTTTTCAGGTATTCGCATATCGCAAGAAACTCCTTAATCATAATGACCAGCATATCTTCTCTCCTTATGCCAGAGTGCCGGTTAAAAACCGATACAATATGACCGCGATCATTGCAATCCAGACGGCAAGCCAGGACTTATATAAAAAGTTCTCCACACAATAAAAAAAGAAACGGATTTTATCCAATACCTTTGGATGCCCTTGCTCTGTATCCGGCTTTTCATCTTCTTTATCCCGATTTTGTATCTGGCTTTGCAGCCGGCTTATTTCATTTTCCATTTCCTCGATCTGCGCATCCTGCTCCTGCAGTCTGCCTTCCTGTGCTTCAACCTGATCGATCAGCATATTTTTCGCGATACGCAGCTCTTTGTTTTCCACTTCCAGACTTTTGATCTTATCCGCCATCTTCATAGCCCCATGCCCTCCCTGTGCCCTCCTTGTTTTCAAAAAATTTTGAGTAAAATTTTTATTTTAGGGGCATTTAAGGGGCAAGTACAGGGCATGTCAATAGCTATTTAATATTTTCCTGAATTTTTTTACAAAAAAGAAACAGGGCTTTCTACAATTTTCGTAGTGCCCTGTTTCTCTCTCTTTTCTCTGTCCGCATGATAATACGCATAATTTATGCGCAAATTATTGACATGCGTATAAAATAGGCGTATAATACATAATATAAGGAGGAGGCAATATGACAGTTCGGGAAATACTAAAGGTACTTCGCAAAGATGGATGGTACACCACCAATCAGGAAGGTTCCCACATAAGCCTAAAGCACCCGACAAAGCCCGGAAAAGTCACAGTACCAAACCACAACGGAGATTTAAAACCGGGCACTCTAAACAGCGTTTACAAGCAGGCAGGGCTGAAATAGCCCTACTGCCTGCGTTTTCATAGAAAGGAGCGCAATTTATGCAGAGTTTAACTTATCTTGCAGTCTTTGAACCATCATCAGACGGTTCATACAGCATTTACTTCCCTGATTTGCCGGGATGTATCAGCGTTGGGGCTAATTTGGAAGAAGCTGCGCGCATGGCGGCAGAAGCAGCAAGCCTCCATGTCTACAGTATGGAATGCGACAATGAGGAAATTCCCGCCCCATCCGTGAATCTGTCTAAAGAAGACACAGAAGGAAATGTTATAATGCCCGTTACGATCCATCCTGATTTATTCCGCATAAAAAAGGATAACGAACGCATCAAGACAAACATCACTCTGCCGGCGTGGCTGAAAAGGATTGCAGAGGAACAAAAAGTAAATTATTCCCGGCTTTTGGAAACTGCCCTGATTGATTATCTCCAAATCCCCATGTCCGGCAGACAATAAGCACTTGCTTTGACGAGAAAACCGCCCTACCGTTCATTTAAAGGGAGGTTTTTTTGTTTGTCTGTTTTTTCCTGTAGGGCTTTTTACCATTTCCGTAACGCCCTGCGTCTCACTTCCCAACTTGCTTATGGCGCGAAGCGCCAACTAAAGTATATTATCATGTTATGATAATTCAATCTGCAGTATAAAAGAAATGAAGATATACTCCCTGCTGAAACTCCCTGTCAAATCCCGCATCTATCACATTTTCTGCATTTATCCACATGCATGTTTTTAGAATAAGAATATGCATTTTCTACCCCTGTTTTTGGAATATCCTGTTTTTTCCTGCTTTATAATTGGAAAATTTGAATCTTTTATGCCGCAATAATGGAATGAAATTTTCTCATTTTCCATAAAAAAAGAACCCGCGAAGCTGCCGGCTCCTGGTTTCTATACAATCTTTAAAAAACAATCTTTTAATTCAATTTATTGCGTATCACAAAAAGCCCACTGACGCAGGCTGATATGTTTATTTATACGGTTAATGCCCAATCGGGAAGGTGTTCGCGGAATATCTTATGCAGATACTTTTTATTGATGTCCCGCTTTTTCCATTTCCGCCTCTCTGTATGGTTATCATTCCTGCGAATCAACAGATCCTGAATGCTCTCCATGAACACCGTCTCCAGATCAATGCAGACCCGATATGTATAATCCTCCATCAATTCCTGAATCGCCTGATACGCCTGCGCAGCATCCAGTCGGAAACGTCTGCACAGGCTTCCGGCCACCTGCTTTACCCGCTCCGCCCTGTCAGTCGTGCCACTTTCCCTGTTCACCTTTTTACGTAAGGGACTGATCCAGTATTTCCGGTCTTTTATCCCGATCGCAAAGAATCTTTTGATTCCTTTTAGATAATCCCGTAACGTACGTTCCTTCACGCCAAAAAGCGCCGTATATTTCTGGAAAAAAAGCGCCGTTCCAATATGATAATTGGGGCTTCCAACGCCGGCGATCTTAATATACAGCATCGTCATGAGTTTTTCATTGGCTTTCATCTCGAAAAATTCCCGGCTGTAAAACACAGACAGCCCCATATTCAGATAACTCCCCTGTATTTTGCCCGGCCGGAAATCTTCATTCGAAAAGTCATTATCCAGTATCCGAATGTCCCAATCGCCATGCCAGGAATCATCTTTGCACACTTCGATAATTCCTTTCGCTTCCAGACTGTTTTTCACATTGTAAAATGTCTGCGGCGACAATATATGCAAAGAATCGCATATGTCTCTGTAATATACGCCGCGGACAAGGCCCGATGCATCCTGATGATGTGACAGCCAGACAACAAAGTCCACTTCCGCGCTGGTCGCTTTGGCCGCTATTAACTTGTCTATGACTTTTTCTTTCAGCTTCCGCATTGCATCCCCATGACTGTCCGGTTATAATGAAAACAAGCCCAAATACGCGAATACCGGGCTTGTCCATCAAACATTTCCTATATTGTGTTTTCATCCATCCACATGGGTTCCATGCGAGTCATCGTCATACAATCCAACCCGTCCATTGACAAAATCCGAAAATCCGACAATACGGCCGACCAGATCCGGATGCCGTGAAACCCCGGTGTCCAGAACCGCCGCCGTTATATTTTTTCCGGTATATGCACCATTGCAATATACCTGCTTTCTAACCCGTAACAAAATTGGCTCCCGGCTTTTTTATTATACTATGCCGGGAGCCTGATTTTGTTGCTTATTCTCTGTTTTTGTCGGAAACCGGCGGATTTACACAGCCGCTTTTGCCTTTGCCTTCGGCCTTTCATCCCGTTTGATAAACAGGACAACCGAGAGGCAGGCCAGACCAATCGCCAGGAACCACTTGGGATGAATCGGATCGCCTGTCTGCGGTGACATATCCGTTGCCGCCGTCAGATTTGCCGTATCCACGTAAATGGTATAGGGCGAGAAGTGTGTTGCGGTAAACGTAATGCAATCCACACCGTTAATCGTATTGAATCTGGCATTGAGTTTATCCAGACTGCCGTCCACCACGCCTGCAGCCTTATTGTTACCGCCATATTGAATCTGTGCATCCGGAAGCGGTATGGTGATATTCACCCGAAGCCCTGAGACATCCGAAATGGGAACCGTTCCGGTCGCATCATACAGGGAAATGTCCATCGCCGTATATACAATATTGTCCAGGCTTCCGAATTCCTTCAAGAGCGCGTTCTGCACTTCCTGCTCCGCAATGTCGCTCTGCGTAATCATCACAACAAAGTCATCGTTTGAGCCTTCCACAGTCGCAGAAGCGACATCCGTATTGGAAATGCCCGGCTTTGTAATCACCACCTTAGTATTGGTATCCGGCGTCGTACCCGTTACCGTTGTCGTCGTGCCGTCGCCTCCTGTTCCGGAGCCGCCGCTGCCATCGCCGGAACCCGAACCGCCGCCGTTCCCGGAACCCGTGCTCACAACAGGTGCCGTTGTGCTGTATGTCGTTCCGCTTCCCTCCGTGCCTTCCTTATAATTTGCCGTTACCGTCACACGGTTATCCGGCATGGTAAAGGTCGTTGTCGAATTCTGCGCATTGGCAAGCACTACGTTTTCAGATTCTGTTGTCCAGTAGCTGAAACTCTGCCCTTCCGGTGCAGGGTTTGCCGTGATGGTGACAGTGCGGCCTTTCTTGTACCGTCCGCTTCCCATACCGTTGACAACGGTTACGGTATGAATATCGTCGTCATCGTCGTCATCGTCGTCATCGTCATCATCATCGTCGTCACTGTTACTGCCGTTATTTCCGTTGTTAGTTCCGTTGTTAGTTCCGTTGTTAGTTCCATTGTTATTACCGTTATTATTTCCGTTATTGCTCCCGCCCGGATTATTCGGATTATTGGGATCCGACGGATCTCCCGTATTGGGAATATACTGCGCAACAATCGTTCTGTCCTCATGTACTTCCTGATAGCTGCCGCTCCATCCGGTAAAACGATACCCGTTTCTCGTAGGATTTTCAGGCGGCACGGCATCCTTGCCGTCCTCTACAAACTCAATCCCCAGAACAGTGCCGTCAAAGTCTATAAACGTTACTTTAAAGGCTTCATCCATGGGCTGGAAGTTCATGTTATGGTAATCCGCATATCTGGCTGCCGCCGTATTCCGGTACGTATGAATCGTTGTCGATTCCAGATGGTCAAAGGCATCCGTCGCAATATCGACCTCACGTCCTTTTATCGTGGCAACCAGAGAACGATCCGTATTTTTAAACGCTTCATTCTGAATGGAGTTGACGGATTCCGGTAAAATAACCTCTACCAGATCCGTACATCCCCGGAAACATTTCTGCGGAATCGTATCCAGCTCTTTGGCAACGCTCAAATCCACACGGCTCACGCCTTCACAATCCTCAAACGCGCCTTCCTTGATATAGCCGACTTTTTCCAGAAGCGGATCATTCTCACCGTTTACCTGCGGCGCGCCCACCAGAGGGCCTCTCGCCGGCAGACATTCTTCGATAATATATTTGCCGTCCGTATTGACCGAATAAACAATGCCGTTCTCGCCGATGAATTTGTCATTGCCGCCCACGCCCGTCAGATTGGTACAGCCACGGAACGGTGCGACACCAATATCCTGCATTCCGGCGCCCAGCGTCACGGAATCCAGATTTTCACAACTGTCAAACGCATAGTCCGGCAGATAAGTGACACTGTGCATCGTTACACGCTTAACATAATCGTTTCCTTTTTTCTCTTTCTGCTGTTCGGAATCCAGATCTTCCTCCGGGAACCATCCGCTGAAAAGGCCCTGCACAAACTCTTTTTCCGCGTCCTCCGAGTCCTCCGGCGGCATCTGCAGATAGCGAAGCCTTGCATCTTTCAGGCAGTCATACGTGCTGTACGTCAGACCGTTATTGACCGCGTCCGTAAAGTAATCCACAACGTCAATTGAAGTAACGCCGTCCGGTATATCAATATACAGCGTAGCTTCCACCACCGCCCTGCCGTCTACGGTAATCTGCTTCCAGGGCTTCGAAGCATACTGATCGCCGTTTTCATACGCGTCGATAATATCATATGGCTCTCTCTTGAAATAGTCCTGCCCGTTCCACGGTCCGTCGTTTTCTTCCGTCGGATTCGTCGCATATTCCGCCCTCTTATCGTCATAGTCGGGCGTACTGTATGTCTCGACAAACGCATCCTGTATTTCTTTTATCAGCTCTGCGTTGACTTCATTGATTTCATCATAACGGGGATAGTCCACCAGCGTAGGCGCATTTGTCTCCCCGTCCTGCATAACGATCAGATTCTGCGGGCGCAGCGACTTATAACAGATACGAAGCCCTTCCGTATTGACCTTTGTATTCGGATCCATGGCATGCTCAAAAGGTGCATACCCCTTCACAACATCACCGTTAAATATCAACGGTTTCCCGCCGGTTGTAAATGCATCCTTGCCGATCTTAAATCCGGCATAGTCCCCGCCTGCCGGCGAATGAAACTCGACATTAACCGCACCGGACGTAATCTTCGTCCCGCAGTTCGCAAAAGCGCCGTCACCGATGTTTTTGATCGTATTGCCGATTATGACAGAACTCAGATTCGGACTGTCGGAAAAAACATTCTTCCCAATGGTCACGATTTTGCTGTCGTCTTCAAATTCAATTTCTTTAATATACTGCTTGATATCGTCATTGCTGAAACTGCCGTCGGCAATCGCCGTTGTCTCGATGTTTCCGACTTTGGACGGAATCGTCACCTTTCCGGCGTTGGGGCCGTTCATAAACTCCTGCTTTTCGGCCTCTGTCGTCCCCGGTTTAAATATACAGGACTGCAGTACGCCCGTGGAATCAATGGACTCCAGATAATAGCCGTCGCTGATTTCATAATAGTCCTTGCCGTTTTCGGAATATACATACGGCACCGTCGTCGATACGGCAGTTACCGCATCCCACGTGGATTTCCTCGGAGTTGCCGGAACCCTGCCGGAAGAATCAAATTTGGGACCCCGCACATACAAATCAGGATTGGTCACATCAATAAACAGCTTTTCGGGATCGTAATAGATCCGCCCGCCCGCATATGGCGAACTTGCCGTCTTATTCCTTGTAAAGTCCACATAGCCGAGCCCGAAGCAATTTACAAATGTCGTGGGCGGAATCGTTACTTCTTCGCCGTATCCCCAATTCGTACATGGCATAAATGCTTCCGCCAGCTCGCCTCTGCCGGCTAATATATAGTCCCCAAGTTTTAACTTATGTGCAGTACTTCCTTCCGGAAATGTAAAGCTGGTCATGCTGCCTGCACCGGAAGGCATGGCAAACGCCGCTTTCCCTAACTCATAGACAGCCGCTACACCGTCTCCCCAGTCAACGGTAGAAAGCGCGGCACAGTCATAGAATGCAAACTTTTCAATCACACAGGGATTATGGGTTCCTTTTGCCATCGTCACCTTTGACAGAGAGGCACAGCTTGCAAACGCACCCGGTGCAATCTGCTCTACGGTACAGGGAATCTCAAAGTCCGTCAGCGCCGAACCCTGAAACGCCTCCGTGCCGATCGTTTTCAACATCGTACGGTCCGAAGTAAACTTAAAACTGCTTAACGCCGTACAGCCCTTAAACGCACGGTTGCCGATCGCATGCAGCGCTTCTGCCGTTACCGACTGGATAAAGGAATCTTCAAACGCGCTGTTGCCGATATAATGCAGGTTGGAGGGCAGTGACAATGATGTGATGGAACGGATTCCTTTAAAAACATCATTGGCAATTCCCACGATACTGCCCGTGGGATCACCACATACGAACCCGCCTTCTTTGCCATTCTCCACCTTTTCATTGGAGTCGGCTATAATACCCGCCTGCACTCTCGAAGTATCCACAACCTGCGGAATATAAATATACGCTCCGGTCTGACCCGCCGTATCAGGATCCTCGTTTACCACACGGACCAGTTTACAGCCGGCCAGCGTCGTCGTATAAAGAGAACATCTGGAAACCTCGCAGTAATAACGGAATTTATCATCATCTGTCAGCCCGTTAAAATGCAGCGTCAGTTCGTTCGCCGTCGTATACCAGCCATTGGGATTTAACTTCCCCGCTTCCGAATTCATATAGTCATTGTATCTTTTTTCATAGGCTGCATAATCTCCCTTAAGCGCCGTAAGATTCTGCAGCAGCCAGCGCCATGTCTCCACCGGGACACTGCCGCTTGCTTCGGTACCGTTTTTCTGCCACCACTTCGCATTCGGGCCGACATACGTATACACACCGCCATTTTCCGTACTGACTCCCACACCTTTCACAGTGGTGGGATCCGTCATGGTGATCGTAAAATCATCTGCCATTCTGGAAGCCTCGAACGCTGCCAGCTGTGCGTCCGTAATAATCTCATACTCTTTATACAGATGGTTGGTAATGCTGATGGCTCCCTGCACATACCTGTCGTTATAACCACAAATAATATCGCCGGCCTTAGTCGTGTACAAATCATACTGATACTGGTATGTATACTCGGCATCACCGGAGAATTTAAATACATTGTAGCCTTTAAATTTATCCGCATCCGAAACCTTACTGCTGTCCAGATTCACAGTGCCGAACAACTCCGCAGCAGGTACATCATCGGTACCAACCGCACCTGCCGCCGGCACATCCACATCATAGGCGTACGCAGAGGGCAGACGATCCGGATCCGGCGTTGTCGGATCTCCCGGCGCCGCCACGTTCTCCGGTACCGGAATCGCTGCCACAATAATCGAAGTAATCAGCAGGATAACCGCCGTAGTACGCCGTATGCGCCTGCGCAGTTTTCTGTTTTTCTTTTTTTCAGTCTTAGCCATTATACTCCTTCTCCTCTGAAACATGCTATTCCACACGCTTTGCCACTACTACAAACCTGCCGTCCTCCTCCCTGCTGTCGCAGGTGGACAGTGTCAGCAACTGGTCGCCATAGGACGCCTTTATGCCCGTGTCATAAAAAGACATTTCTGCCATTGCATTCATATTGGAAGCAAACTCTTCCGCGGAATTCGCCTCGATAAACTGATAATATTTAAACGTGATTTCCGTATCCTGCCGCAGCCTGTCGCGGAATACAAACATCACCTTCCAGACACCTTTCTCATACAGCGTGTCAAAGTGAATGGTATCATGTTTTTCCATATATTCTCTGGATTCGTATTTATCGAGATCTCCGAACATATTGCCGGACCGCATATGATGCCCATACAGAATCAGATTGGTGCTCGGTTTCAACACGTCACAGTCCGGATCCATAAAAATAGAGCCGTTCCTGTCATATTCCTGATTAAAATTATGGGTCAGATAATATTCTTCGTCAGGCGACTGCATAACAGGATAATCTATATTTGTATCGTCAATTTTTACCCATCCGATTATACTTCTGTTCTTATTATATAAATTTTTATATTCATCCAGAATATCCGGTATCTCTTCTTCCACCGGTTTCTGCGGCCGGGACGGCTGCTTTGCCACCGGTTCCTTTGTCTTCAGCTCCGATAATTCCGCAAACTGACTGCCCGATTTGTCCGCCAGATAGTAATATCCGGCAAAATATCCCAGACTCCCCACCGCAAGCACCGTACAAAGCACAGTAATCAGCTTCCGCCGCCTTGCCCGGCGCTGAAGCTGCAAAAGAATAGCCTTCTGCATCTTCTCATCGTACGCTTCCAGATGATACTCGGCTGCCAGCTTTTTCAAACTTTTCTTTGCCAACCTGCGCATATCCTCCTGCACATTTTTATCCACTCTTATATTTCAATCTATCATATATTTTACAATATCTTGTGAGAATTGCAAGCCCTTTGTCAATAATTAGTACTTTGGCTATACAGATGCCCGGACAGAATCATTTGCGGCGCGGAACATGCAACCGGCTCCGCATTTAGTCTCACACCGTCTGCAACATCTCTTTCCGATATTATATGTTTCCCCGGTTTCTCTGTCAAAAAAATATTCTGTAATTTTCAGAAACATGGCAAGCTTCCACACATAGTATAAACCATAAATAAACTTTTGGAGGCTTATATGAGCGACTTAACAGCTACTTCCTGTGGATGCAACAATGCTCCTTCCAATGACTGCGGATGCGGCAGCAATTTCCTCTGGATCATCATTTTATTCTGCCTGTGCGGCAACGGCGGCTTCGGTGGCGGAAACGGATGCGGATGCGGAAGCTTCAATATCTGCGGCGGAAACAATGACGGATGCGGTTGTGGATGCGGAAGCAACATTCTCTGGATCCTGATCCTGCTTTGCTGCTGCTGATTTATCTTTCCGATTCTTCTAAAAGAGCCGTTCTGGCTCATGCGGGCTTCTCTGCCCGCTTTGTGAGATAACGTTTTGTCTGCCCGGATCTCCGGGCAGATACGGAGAGGGGCAATCACTGCCCCTTTTCTGCATATCTTCTGCCCATATGGCATAAATCTTAATAATGAAGATGGAGAGATATTCCTATGGATGAAAAAGAGCAGGACAATGTTGCGGCATTTGATATGCTGTTTACAACAAACCGGATACAGATCATGAAAACGATCCTGCCATGTCTTGACCGTCCCATGCAGAAATATCTTGCCATTTATATTAAATATCAGGAACTGCAGTATACCATTTCCTATTTTGAAAAGCATTCCCACCGCCTGTTTGAACCGGCATCCGGGCAGAAACCGGACTTCCGCGGCATTCTCCCCTCTCTCTATCCCTTTTGCAGCGACACACAGAAAAAGAAACTGCAGCAAATGGAGCAGATGCTGTCTGCTATGGAAACTTACAGGGAAATGATGGAGATGATGGAAATGATGCAGACAATGTCGGAAACTTCCCCGCCGGGCGAGGGGCACAGCGGGGAGGGCGGCATGCAGATGCCGGACATGGATATGCTGCTGTCCATGTTAAATCCCGAACAACAGGCACTGATGGAACTGTTAAAAGGAGGAATCAATGATGAATGAACCGGAATGGATGAAAGACCCGACACTGGCAGGTATCGATAAGGCAAAACTGGACTTTTTACAGATGATGGTGTTTGAAGGCAGGAAGCTTTCCCCCAAAGAATTGCTTCCCTTTCTGATGAATATTACCAAACGGGGAAAAGACAATGCCGTCAGTTTTTCCCGGGAAGAAATGGATGCTGTCGTCAGCGTAGTCAGGGCCCACAGCACCCCGGAAGAAATTGCCCGCATGGATAAAATCATGCAGGTCATGAATAAGAAAAAATAGAAAATAACACTGCCTGCGGCGGATGATAACAGCCGCCGCAGGCAGGAAATCGTTTTGCTGTGTAAACAGCGTCAGTGATTCGGATTTCGTTTTACGATCTCTGCGCTTTCCGTCAGCGCACGCAGCATTTCCGGTACACAGTCGTAAGACATCTGGTCCAGACACGACAGGAGTTTCCCCTTTTCGGTAGAAACATAACGGGGCTTTAAACGGTTCAGGGACAGCGACAGGACATCCTTTCTGCACTGCCGGCATCTGCACAGTCCCAGAGAATCAATGCACTTATCCAGTTCCCGCGCCACCATTTCTTCCATCACATTGATGCAGAGCGGACGGGCATTTGCCGCCAGAATATTGCGGATGCGGTTTGCCGCCGTCCGATAGTCAAACGGGGACAGAATAATATCTTCCGCACCGTAATCCATCGCTTCGTTTTTTTCCATTTCCCGTTCCAGCGGAATCACCAGCAGTACGGGCACATCACGCATACGCTGTGAAAGTTTCAGCAGCTTTAGCAGCTCGATCCCGTTAATCACAGGAAGCTCCAGCGCAGATATAACCAGATCGATACCGTTTGGATTGTCTTTCAGATAGTCCAGAGCCGCCTTGCCGTCTTCCACGGCGATCACCTGATAATGATTTTTCTCCAGAAAAGCCTTCTCCGCATTCCTGGTTCCTCCGTCTCCTTCCACCAGTAAGATAACCTCTCTGCCGTTTCTCATAATCTCCTCCTGCCGCGGCCACGGCCGCTTCCCCGAATCTTTACTTCATAACAATATTGATAATCCTGCCCGGCACATAGATTTCCCGTATTACAGTACCGCTGAGTTTCTCTCCGAGTGCTTCCCTCCCCGCTGCAACAGCCGCTTCTTTCGAAGCATCCGCAGGTATTTTCACAACTGCCCTTGTCTTACCGTTGATCTGCACCGCAACCTCTTTCTCGGTATCCGCCATGGCCTCCCGGTCTGCGCTCGGCCATACGGCATGGAATACCGAATCCTGGCCGCCAAGCGCCCGCCAGAGTTCCTCGCTGATATGGGGTGCGAACGGCGCCAGCAGAATCACAACCGTCTGCAGTGTCTCCCTGTCAATCCCCTCTGTCCGGGCCATCTCGATCATTTTGTTGTTATATTCCATAAAACCGGAGATCACCGTATTCAGGCTGAAGCTTTCCAGACGCCATGTAATGTCATGGATCATCTTATGCCGCAGCTTCACCATCTCCTTTGTCGGTTCCACGCAGGTATCTTTGTTATCCAGAACGAGCTTCCATAATCTTGTCAGGAAACGGTAAACACCGTCAATCCCTCTGTCATCCCATTCGGAGTCCAGTTCGGGCGGTCCTACAAACAATTCGTAAATGCGCAGGGAATCACAGCCGTAATCCCGCACCAGATCATCGGGCGATACAACGTTTCCCTTGGATTTCGCCATCTTGACACCGTTCTTGCCCGTTATCATGCCCTGATTAAAGAGCTTTGCAAAGGGTTCGTCAAAATCAACCGCCCCTATATCATACAGGAACTTGGTATAGAACCGGGAATACAGAAGATGCAGTACCGCATGTTCCACTCCGCCGATATACATATCCACCGGCAGATATTTGTCCGCCTTTTCCCTGCTTACCAGCTCTTTGTCATTTTTGCTGTCCACGTAGCGCAGGAAGTACCAGGAAGACCCGGCCCACTGCGGCATTGTGTTCGTTTCCCGCTTCGCCGGCGCGCCGCATGCGGGACAGGTCGTATTGACCCAGTCTTCAATCGCTGCCAGCGGCGACTCCCCTGTACCGGTGGGCTGATAGGATTCCACCTCCGGAAGCAGCAGCGGAAGCTCTTCTTCCGGCACCGGCACACAGCCGCATTTCGGACAGTGTACGATCGGAATCGGTTCTCCCCAATAGCGCTGTCTGGAAAATACCCAGTCGCGCAGCTTATAGTTTACGGTCTTTTTTCCGATCCCCCGCTTCTCGATCATCACCGGCGCTTCCTTTTTCAGCACGGCGCTCTCCATCCCGTTCCATTCCCCGGAATTAATCATAACACCGCTCGCTTCGGTATAAGCCTCCGTCATATGTTCGATTTCTTTTCCGTCCTTAGCGATAACCTGTATAATCGGAATCTGAAATTTCGTCGCAAATTCAAAGTCCCTGTCGTCATGCGCCGGCACGCACATAATCGCACCCGTGCCGTAATCCGCCAGCACATAATCGGACAGCCAGATCGGCACTTTCGCATTGTTCAGCGGATTGACCGCATAACTCCCGGTAAATACCCCTGTCTTTTCCTTGTCCTGCAGCCTGTCCACATTGGATTTCATGGAGGCATCATAAATGTACTTTTCGACTGCCTCCTTTGTCTCCGGTGTCGCAAGGCTCTGCGCCAGCGCATGCTCCGGCGCCAGCACCATAAACGTCGCGCCATAGAGCGTATCCGGCCGTGTCGTATATACCGTAATCGTCTCGGCACGGCCTTCCACCGGGAAATCGACTTCGGCGCCATAGGATTTTCCGATCCAGTCCGCCTGCATCTTTTTCACTTTTTCCGGCCAGTCCAGTTTATCCAGGTCATTCAACAGCCTGTCCGCATATTTGGTTATTTTCAGCATCCACTGTTTCAGATTCTTTTTCGTCACATCGGCGCCGCAGCGTTCGCATTTGCCGTTTACGACTTCTTCATTGGCAAGGCCGGTCTTGCAGGAAGGGCACCAGTTGATCGGCATTTCCTTCTCATAGGCAAGCCCTTCTTTGAACATTTTCACAAAAATCCACTGTGTCCATTTATAAAAATCGGGATCTGTCGTATTGACCTCGCGATCCCAGTCATACAGAGCCGCGATCTGATTGATCTGCCTTTTGATATTCGCCACGTTTTCCGCTGTGGACTTCGCCGGGTGCACACCCATTTTGATCGCGTAATTCTCCGCGGGAAGCCCGAACGCATCCCATCCCATCGGATGGATAATATAATGTCCGCCGTTCAGCATCTTATAACGGCTCCACACGTCAGAGATCACATATCCTCTCCAGTGCCCGACATGAAGCCCTTTCCCGGAAGGATAGGGAAACATATCCAGACAATAATATTTCGGCTTTTTGCCGTCGTCCACATTCACCGGATGTTTCTCCCATTCCTGTCTCCATTTTTCTTCAATTTCTCTATGATTGTAAGGTATCGCCATTTTCTGTTCCTCCTAGCTTCTATCATTTTAATTTTACAGGGAAAGATTGTCAAGTCAAAAAGAGCTCCGCGGGGGAGCTCTTTTGCAGACACTGTATATCGGTCAGGCAGCGCCGGGCGCGTCACCGGGCGCAATCCCTGTCACTGATAGATAATGCTGTAGGTAAATGTCCCCTTATCCGAGGAAAACGTAACGGTCGTATCGGACGTATCCAGATCATCCAATACCACATGCTGACCGTTTACAACCTGGATCACTTTAAATACACGGCCCGGACTCTGCAGCTGTGCCGGAATCGTAAAGCAGTAATTCCGGGGCGCATCAAACCCGGCATAGGTCTTATCGCCGGTTGTCACCATATTGGAATAGGTCTGTCCGTATTCATATCCCGGATAGATGTTATCCAGATAAAAGGCAACGACATTCAGATAAGCGACACCCGGTTTGATCTGTTTGGACGTCACCGCCTGCCCGGTCACTTCGTATCCCGGTGCAAAACGAAGCGGAGAAGTGAACGGCTGTAGCTGTTCCCCGTCCTGCTGCGCCAGTTTCGTCGGCTGGTCAATATCGGGGTTATCCGCCGTAAAAACCCGTTCCACGTTCGGATATGTCTTCTGGCGGAAAAGATTTTTCATCGCGCCGTTGTCCACGACATACAGCGTATTGTGAGAAACGCTCTGCGCAATGGCCGCTATACTGTCAAGACTGGTATAGGCAATCTTGCTCCCTATCATTCTCGTCGTCTCTTCGGTTCCCTGGATCCGGATAACCGGCTTGCTGTCGATTTTGTGAAATACCGTACTGTCAGAGATAAAGGTTGTGCTCGGAATATAAAAATACCGCAGGTTCGTAAACTCGGCAAACGCCCTTGTGCCGATGTCGGTGATACCCGTTCCCACGACAACCGTCCCGAAAATCGATGTATGCCAGGGACGGTCGGCCAGATTATCGTTGGTATAATCCGGTATCACACCGTTTCCCTCAAAATATAAAACACCGTCTTTGATATAAGCCGTAACCCCGTCACTGACCTGCCATACCGCGGAGGATTTTGTCCAGTTCGGCGTGTGCCTTACCTCCGGCACCTTCGCCTGTGCCGGGAACGGTATCAAAGACACCAGACACAGTGCAAAAGCCAGAACCGTTGTCAGAATCTTTTTTCCAAACTTACGCATGCATGATCTCCCTTCTTCGCTGTTATTCCAATATTTTCTTTCTTATTTCCAGTTTACGGATTTTGCCGCATTTTGTCAATCGGGAGACAGGCGGATGATACCGGTAAATGTTACCATATCAATACAGCCGCCGCTTCTCTCACTGCCCGATCTCTTTCACACTGTGCAGGCCGTATCCTTCCGTATAGCCGAGGGAAATCCGGTCGCCTTCACGGTAACGGATCACGCCGATCAGCTTTTCATCCGACATATCCACATCAAAAACAGCGTCCACGCCTTCCAGGCAGATATAATAATGGGTATTGCCCTCCAGTACAACGGGCGCCACCGCGGCGATCACTCCGTTTATCTCTTTCAGCGTCTCCGCATTCCGGCTCACAATGCCGTTGGTATTCAACAGGCCGCTGTAATTTTTCTCACACTCCTGTATCGTATCCCCGATTGCCACCCACTGATATTTCTGTACATTGACCATGGCATACTTTTTCACCAGGCCGGAAGCGTCTTTCAGCGCCATAAAATATGTCGGTTCATCCGCTATATTCAACAGCAGCGGAAATGTGGCGACATACCCCAGATTCTGCACCTGTCCTTCCGCGGAAGACATGGCCGAATCTTCAATCGCCCCTTCCACCTTGTAAAAACGCGTCTCCATCGTGCGCTGATTCATCAGCACAAACCCGACATTGGACTGATCCCCGCTGACACTCGTCACACCGGAATACACCCACACGTCATCGTCCAGCGCAATATAATTATAGCCGTTCGTAGACTGCAGACAGTCCCGCTGTCCCAGGACACTGTTCAGAAACCCGTGCTTCAGAATGCCGGAATAATCATACAGCTGCGTCAGCAGTTCGGCAGAATAAACCTTATCGACCCACTGCGGCACATCTTCCACGGCATAATCCACACACTCTCCCGTCACCGCATTACAGAGCACCACATTGCCGATCGTCTGCCCGCCGAACAGGCCGATATTGAATTTTTTCACCGGACATACCCAGTAAGGCGTCCCCTCTTCATCAATCTCAAAGAAAATCTGATCGTCAAAAATGTATGTGGGGTAGCGAAACCGCAGATGCCGGTACAGATAGCGGTTGAAATACTCCGATTTGGAATATTTGATACCCGCCGTCAGTTTGACACACTCCGTATTCTGTGTTGCCATATCGATCAGGATATAGGCGGGAATACCGCCTTTGTTGTTTGTCAGCCATTTGATCGGACTGGCATACGAAAGGGGTGTGACCCGCACCGGCCGGCCCTGGTAGTTGATCTGCGTATAGTCATTGCTGACCTCAAATTGGGACACCATATCCACCAGGCTGCCCATCTTACGATTGCCGAGAATCGCCGCCGAGTCTTTATCCAGCAGAGGAATCGTATTATAATCCGCTTCCGCAATATCATCCGTAAAATTCCGTTCCTCGATCGTCATAAGCCGCTGATATTTCCCCGCGTTTACAATGGGTGACGATAAAATGCTGCCGATCAGATAAACGGCAAATACAGCCAGAAGCAGTATGCCGGGATATTTCAGCACTTTCATCTGCTCCCGGAAAAGCTGATCCGTCAGCACAAACCGGCCGTCCGAAAACAATATCTGCCGGCCTGCTCTTTTCAAGACATAAATCAGCATTCCCACAACCAGAAGCCCCATAATAAAAAACCAGAAATTTGCCGAATGGATATTGACCGCCGGCAGATAGATATAGTACAAAATCCCTGCAATCAACAGTGCCGCCGCACAAAGCAGCAGGTTTCGCGATACCTTTTTCATATGTCAACCTTCTTTCTTCCCGTTTCTTCCTTAGTATGTGGAAAATTATACTACATATTCCCGGTTTTGTCTCTTAAATATTCATGAAGCGGACGCGCCGTGGAGACAGACGGCAAACAGCATAAAAGAGCCGAAGACATAAATCCCCGGCTCTTCTGACTGCATTATTATAAATCGGCGTTCTCTGCCACTTTTGCGGCACGCTCCGCCACTTCTTTTTCCTGTACGTCCGAAGGCGCCTGCTCATAACGGGCAAACTCATAGGAATATACGCCCCGTCCGCCTGTCATGGAGCGCAGATCGGTACAGTAACCGAACAGTCCCGTCATCGGAATATCCGCTTCGATCACCTGCTTGCCGCCCGCAATCGGATTCATACCCAGTACACGGCCTCTGCGCTTATTCAGATCGCCCATAATGTCGCCGGTATACTGGTCCGGAACCGTAACTTTCAGGGACGCGATCGGCTCAAGCAGAATCGGCTGTGCCTCCATAAAGCCTTTCTTAAACGCCTGTATCGTCGCCATCTTAAACGCCATCTCGGAGGAATCCACCGGGTGATAGGAACCGTCATACAAAACGGCCTTTACGCCCACAACCGGATAAGCGGCCAGCGGCCCGCGCAGAACGGATTCCTGCAGACCTTTTTCCACTGCCGGGAAATAGTTCTTGGGAACGGCGCCTCCCACAACCTCCTGTGAGAACGTAAAACTCTCTTCCAGATTGCCCGAACTCTCAAAACGCATTTTGACATGACCATACTGTCCGTGTCCGCCGGACTGTTTCTTGTATTTATATTCCACATCCGATTTTTTACGGATCGTCTCACGGAATGCCACCTTGGGCTTGGAGAGTTCGATCTCCACTTTGTATTCGTTTTTCAGCCTGCTCGCCACGATCTCCAAATGCTGATCGCCCATTCCGTACAACAACATTTGTCTGTTTTCGCTGTCATTGACCGCCTTTAACGTCAGATCTTCGTGCATCATCTTCTGCAGTGACTGAGAAATCTTATCGATGTCTCCCTTGTTCTTCGCATTATAGCGCATATATGTATACGGCGTGGAAATCTCTGTCTTGCCATACCGGATGGGAGTTGCCTTTGTCGAAAGGGTATCACCCGTTCTGGCCGCCGTCAGTTTGGCAACGGCGCCAATATCGCCCGCGTGAAGCTCCGGCACTTCGATCGGCTTATTGCCCTGCAGTACATACAGCTTGCCCGCTTTTTCTTCCGTTTCCTTTTCCTGATTGTAAATCACATCGTCCGCCTTAAATACACCGGAGCAAACCTTAATCAGAGAATACTTTCCGATAAAAGGATCCACAATCGTCTTGAAAATATATGCGGATTTTGCTTTGGAGAAGTCAAAATCAGCCTGAAATACTTCGTTGCTCTTCAAATTAACACCCGCGATCTCTCTGTTTTCCGGACTCGGGAAATATTTGACAATATCGTCCAGCAGCGTATACACGCCCTGGCACAACACGCTGGAACCCATGGACATGGGTACGATCGTACCGTCCATGACATTGGTGCGCACGGCCGCACGGATCTCCGCCTCGGAAAACGTCTCGCCCGCAAAATAGCGGTCCATAAATTCCTCACTTGTCTCCGCCACGGACTCCATCAGTGTATCCCGGCACACCTGCAGATTCGGTTTGTTGTAATCGGGAATCTCACAGTCAACCACTTCCTTGCCTTTCCATCTGTGGCCCGTTTCGCTGATGACGTTGACATATCCCACAAACTTTTCATTCTCACGGATCGGAAGATGGAACGGCGCCATTTTCTTTCCGTAACGGCCGGTCATATCTTCCACAACCTGACGATAGGAGGCATTGTCCACATCCATATCGGTGACAAATATCATACGGGGCAGTTTGTATTTTTCACACAGTTCCCATGCCTTTTCCGTGCCCACTTCCATGCCAGCCTTGCCCGATACAACGATAATCGCCGCATCCGTCGCGCTGACAGCCTCTTCCACTTCCCCGATAAAGTCGAAATAACCGGGGGTATCTAAAATATTAATCTTGGTTCCTTCCCATTCCAACGGAATCACAGAAGTACCGATGGAAAACGCCCGCTTCTGCTCTTCTTTTCCAAAATCGCTGATGGTATTGCCATCCGTCACCTTTCCCATTCTGGAAGTCAGACCTGCCAGATACGCCATCGCTTCTGCCAGAGAAGTCTTACCCGCACCGCCATGTCCCAGTAATACTACATTGCGAATTTTGTCAGTTGTGTAAACATTCATACTTAAATTCCCTCCAATTTATGATGTATTGGGTATCTGCCAAGATTTACAGGAATCTCGTAATCTCTTATCCTCTCAAATTCCCCATGTGGATATTTTACTAAATTCCTTCGTTAATTACAAGTTGTTTTGCACAATTTCACCATATAAAAATCAAAAAGAAAAGATTGTACACCCGTCGTGATTTGCGTATAATAAATAAAACAACTATCCCAAACACGAAAGGAGTCCCCATGCAACCTGTTACCTGTGGTTTTATCGGACTGGGACTGATCGGCGGTTCCATCGCCAGAGCGCTGAAAGAGCGGCGCGGCAACGTCACAATCCGTGCCTATGACACCAACGCCGACACACTGCGGCTGGCAAAAGAGGAAGGGATTGCCGATGTCACAACCGGCCGGATTGACAACACCTTCTCGGATTGTCAGATTCTGTTTCTCTGCGCACCGGTGTCATGCAATAACGAAAACCTGCAAAAACTGCTTCCCTGTCTCTCCGAAGACTGTATTCTGACCGATGTCGGCAGTGTAAAAACAGAAATACACAGGGCGATCAGCGCATTGGGACTGGAAGACCGTTTTATCGGCGGACATCCGATGGCGGGCAGCGAACGCTTCGGCTATGCCAATTCCAAAGCACAGCTTCTGGAGAACGCCTATTACATACTGACATATACCCATGCTTCCCCGGCACTCGACCAAAAGCTGCGGTTTTACCGGGAACTGGTCGCCTCCATCGGCGCCATTCCGTTTGTACTGCCCTGCCGGGACCACGATTATGTGACGGCGGCGGTCAGCCATCTGCCGCATGTGATCGCTTCTTCTCTTGTCAATCTCGTGGAAACGTCCGATACGGAGGGGGTTATGAAGCTGATCGCAGCCGGCGGTTTCAAAGACATTACCCGGATTGCCTCGTCTTCTCCCGACATGTGGCAGCAGATTTGTCTGACAAACCGGAGCAATATATCCGCTCTGCTCGGCCGCTATATCGATACGCTGCAGCGTATCCGCGGGCAGATTGACAGCGGCGCGGCGCAGGAAATCTATGACTTTTTCGACAATGCGCGCCGCTACCGGGATTCCTTTATCAGCGTGCCGAGCGGCTCCATCAAGACCGTATACTCCATCCGCATCGATATTGCCGATGAGCCGGGGGCACTGGCCTCCATTGCGACTATGCTGGCGCTCAACGGCATCAGCATCAAAAACATCGGCATTATCCATAACCGGGAACTGGAGGAGGGCGCACTGCACATTGAGTTTTATGAGGAATCCGGCATGCACAATGCCGTAACCATATTAAAAAACAGAGGCTATACGATTTACGAAAAAGGATAAGCATGATACAGGATAAGGGGAAATAAAATGAAATTACAGAAAACAACAAAATTAAGAGGCACCGTCACCGTGCCCGGGGACAAATCCATCTCACACAGAAGCGTTATGTTTGCATCGCTGGCCGAAGGCACCTCGGAAATCACCAACTTTCTGGAAGGAGCCGACTGCCTTTCCACGATAGACTGCTTCCGCAGACTCGGCATTTCCATCCGGCTTCAGCCCGGCATGGGTAAGGTATCGGTGCACGGCAGAGGACTGCACGGACTGAAGGTGCCTGACACCACACTGGATACAGGCAACAGCGGTACAACGCTCCGTCTGCTGTCCGGTATTTTGTCTGCCCAGAACTTCTCCGTGCGCCTCACCGGCGACGCCTCAATTCAAAAACGGCCCATGCAGCGGATTATGGAACCGCTGTCACAGATGGGCGCACAAATCGCCAGCGAAAAAGAAAACGGCTGTGCTCCGCTTTTCATACAGGGCGCTCCGCTGCGCGGCATCCACTATACGACCCGGACGGCTTCCGCGCAGGTCAAGTCTGCCATCTTGCTGGCCGGTCTGTACGCGGACGGTATCACAAAGGTTACGGAACCCTGTCTCAGCCGAAATCACTCCGAGATTATGCTGCGGCTTTTCGGTGCGGATGTATCCACCGAAGGCACAACGGCCGCGATCCGTCCCGGCAGGACACTGACTGCGCGAAAAATCCATGTGCCGGGGGATATTTCTTCCGCCGCATATTTTATCGCGGCCGCTTCCCTCGTTCCGCATTCGGAAATCTGCATTCAAAACGTGGGAATCAACCCGACAAGAAACGGAATCCTGCAGGCGGCAAAGGCGATGGGCGCCGATATTACCCTGGAAAATATCCGCACGGACAACGGAGAAGCCTCCGCCGATCTTATCGTCCGCTCCGCCGCCCTGCACGGCACGGAAATCGGCGGCAGTCTTATCCCCACACTGATCGACGAACTCCCGATTCTCGCCGTTATGGCAGCCTTTGCCGACGGCACAACCGTAATCCGCGATGCCGCGGAACTGAAAGTCAAAGAGTCAAACCGCATCGATGTGATGACCGAAAACCTCCGCACGATGGGGTGTGATATTGAAGCGACGCCGGACGGCATGATTATTCGCGGCGGACGGCCGCTGCACGGCGCCGTTATCGACTCCCATGCCGACCACCGCATTGCCATGAGTTTTGCCGTGGCCGCCCTGATGGCAGACGGCGAGACCTGCCTGCCCGGAAGCGAATGCGTCAGCATCTCCTACCCCGGCTTTTTCGCCGATCTCCACCGACTGGCAAACTGAATTTACAGATAGCGCTGCGCGCAGTCCAGCGCTGCCTCCACAACCTGATGCATGTCAAAATACCGATACAGCCCCAGCCTGCCGCCGAAAATCACCTGTTTTTCCTGCGCGGCTCTGGCGCGGTATTTCTCATAGATGGCATTGTTTTTCTCGTCGTTCAACGGATAATACGGTTCATCCCCATGGCGCCAGACATGGGGATACTCTTTTGTCACTACGGTCCGGGGATTCACGGTATCGCTCTGGCACTGATATTCAAAGTGCTTATGTTCGATAATCCGGGTATACGGCACCTCGTATTCGGTATAATTCACCACCGCATTGCCCTGATAGTTTTCCACATCCAGAACCTGCGTTTCAAACCGCAGACTGCGATACTCCAGTTCCCCGTAACAGTAATCATACCAGGCATCGATCATCCCCGTATAGACAATCCGCTCGGCAAGCGCGGACAACGCCTGCCGCTCCTGCAGAAAATCCGTCTCCAGCCGGACTTCCAGCCCGTCCAGCATCTTTTCAACAACCCGGGTATAACCGCCGATCGGTATGCCCTGGTAGGTATCGTTAAAATAATTATTGTCATAGACAAACCGCACCGGCAAACGCCGGATAATAAATGCCGGCAGCTCCGTGGCCCGTTTTCCCCACTGCTTTTCCGTATATCCCCTGACGAGCTTTTCATAAATATCCCGTCCGACCAGACGAATCGCCTGCTCTTCCAGGTTGCGCGGCGTTTCGATACCCGCTTCCCGTGCTTTGCCGCCTCATGCGCAAAAACGCTGCCAAACAGTCCCGCTCCCACTACCAGAAAATCATATGTCATTGCCATTTCCTCTCTTTCCTGTTCTGTTTTGCGATGCCCCGCATTGTATCCGGATCCGTACACAGCCCATACCTGACCATTGTACTTCCAAACCGCATATCCCGCAAGCGAATTCACTGCCTTTTATCGCCCGGGAATATATGGTATAATCTTGGCAGACGTTGTACCGTCCAGGGCACGGTATCATATCCCTGATCCGTAACCACGATTATGAAGGAGGAAATGCTATGAAACACACATGGAAACGCTTTGCAGCAACTGTATTGGCCTTACTTGTCACTGCCGGCTCCCTTACGGCGCCCGGCACGCTTCTCACCGCATCCGCACATTCCGGCAGAACGGATTCCGGCGGCGGACACCATGATTATAAGAACGCCAGCGGTCTCGGCTCTTATCACTATCATCATGGCTACCCGGCGCATCTGCATGAAAACGGAGTATGCCCGTATGACACACCGCAGGAACCCGTGCCAGCGCCTGCTCTGCCGACGCCGGTGCCGTTGCCCGCTGTCCCAGCACAGCCGCCGGTGCAGACTGCGGAGCCGGCTGCCGAATCGGCAGTCAATTACGCGGCCGTATATGACGCCGCATATTACGCCGCTGCCAATCCCGATGCCGCCGCCGTTTACGGTACAGACGAAACTCTGCTCTTTCAGCACTTTCTGACCGTCGGTATGGCAGAAGGCAGACAGGGAAACGCGGTTTTTAACGTATGGGCATATCGTGAGGCAAATCCCGATCTGGCCGCTGTCTTTGGTGATAATCTGGCACAATACTATATCTTTTATTGTATGAACAATGGGGTATCATAAAGAACCCGGCTCCCGGACAGTTACAAAGCTGTCCGGGGATTCCGGGAAATAAGACGCGCCGCGCTGTAACGGCCGACAGTTACAACGCCTTTAATTTACTGTGATGCATATTGATATAAATATCCTGAATCTCCTGCCTGTCCTTTATATCGCTCGACAGCTTAATGCATTCATTCAGCTTTCGCGACAGATCAAGATGCCCTTCGGCAACCCGCTGGATATTAACGCGGATTTCATTTTCAATAATGATTTCCGTCTTTGTCACCTTCTGCCCGATCTCTTTCAACTCAACTTTCAGATGATTTACCGCTTCATCCAGTTCATTTACTTTTTCGTCCAGACGATCTACCTTTTCATCCATATCATTTATTTTATTTAAAATCAAATCCAATTTTTCACTGTCTGTCATATCTTCCCTCCCTGCGCACTTGCTTTTTCTGTTTTGTACTATTGATAAGCCGGCAAAGATACGGAAGAAGAATGAGACGGCCCGGAGACGGATGAATTCCTCAAAATCTCCTTATCGCGCGGATGCAGTTTACCAGGTGTTGCGGCTACAGCCGCCACCCAGTTATCATGTCTCATTTTTTCTTCTTCATATCGCCTTCTGAATTCCCTCTCCGTTCGTACCGTTTCATCAAGCGCCAGATAGCTCCCGTCAAAGGTCCCGTCACTCCCGAAAGCCCATAGTTGTATAATCTGTACCTGATATATCGAATACAGAACGCGCTCCTGGTTATTGCACGATTTGCAAAGCGGTATGATAAACACTCTGTTCGTATCCCGCAGAGAATCTTTGTCAACCGGTGCATCGTCCGCATCCGATCCGTCACCCAGTACAATATGTCCGCCTACCTCGGCCCAGTGGTGACAACAGGCACAGCGCCAGGATGTAACACCACATTTATGATAGGACCATGCACTCAACCAGGGCGCCCTTGCGATCGTACGCCCGGTCCCGTACTCAACAATGCTCATTTTGGGATCGTCTGTGGAACCGACAACATTGCGAAACGGCGTGCCCTCTTTCATATTATATGTATCCGCATAAAATGACATAGACACTCCTGCTTACTTCGGAAGCGGCTCCATAGCCTGCGCAAACAACGATGTCAGTTTCGCCATTCCTTCGGAAGGCGGCTGCTGAACGGCGCGGGCATGTATCTTATAGGTTGCGCTGCTGTCGGTCTGCCGCTTCCGCTCGCTGTCGGAAGAAATGTTTCCCGTAATGGAGACATCCAACCCGAACCATGAATTATAACTCACATCCGTGCTCACGTCTTCGTGCGTCTTATCGTCCTGCATCTGTGTATCTTTTACTTCCATCTCAAAATCAACCGTCAACTCATCCATGGTAAATGCAGGCACCGGCACAAGAGAAATCAGCGGCGCATCCAGTTTAAATGTCTTTGTCCCCACACTCTTGTCGGCATTGACAATCGGACGGTCATACTCAAAATGGAGTGTATTCGTTTTGCCGTCTTTGTCATATGCCAGCTTTTTGATCCCGTCAATGTAGACGGCCGTCAGCTCCTGCTGTCCCTTTGCCGCAGCGACGATCGGGCCACAGATCAAAGACTCAATCGGCACACCGACAAACTGATCCACAACACTTCCGTCATTTGTGTCCGCAATCTCTGTGTTGCCATTTTTTTCCACCAGTGTGGTATCCGGCAGCTTTTCATTTGTTTCCATACCGCTCTCCTCCTTTTATAATATTTGTGTCTGATGCTGGTTTACTCTTGCCATTCCCTCCGCCGGCGGCTCGTTTCTGAACTGCAGCGCCATTTCGCTCAGCGTCTCACTGCCGGCGCCGTTGTCCGATGCGGCCACCGATACCATCATATCCCCCTCCCGACAGTCCTCCACTCTGAACTTCAGTTTGATGTCTACCTGCTCCAGGCGCAGTGACGTATGATGCAGAAGCGCCGTCACCGGCACCTGTATCTGCTTCTCATCCGGTGCGGAAGGAATCTGAATGGTATAGCAGACCGGAACATACGCTTTCGATCCGTCTCCCGTATCACGCATTTCATACCCTTGTCCGAGATACGCCGCCGCTGCTGCCTGCTCGACAGCCGTATTGGCGTTCTGGACGGCTCTGCCCATTGTTTCGATCAGATCCGACAACGCAATTCCCATAGCCCTCTCCTTCCCCGACATCCCTATCATATATCCGGCCGCCTCTGATAACCTGATTATAACTTTATTGTAAGGCATTCCCGGACCGGGTGCAAGATAAAATATCCGGTTTCGCCCGATGCCCGCAACTTTTCTTATAACGATAAAATCCCCGGCTCCGAAACGGAAAGCCGGGGGATTCTCTTAAAAACCACACCTGATTTTTTACATAGAAAAATGCTGTCGTTTTTTCTGCTGCCGGTGCAAAACCCGCTGCAAACGCAGTCCTCTGCCCCTAAATAATAATGCACACCATCCCGCCGTTGGAATCATTGACGATCTTCTGCATCGTCTCCTGCAGTTTCACCTGGCTCTCGTCTCCGATCATGGCAATCTTGCCCGAGATGCCGTCATTTACAAGCTGTTCCACGGTCTTGCCGAAGATATTTGTCTCCCAGATGCCGTCCTCGGTATTGCCCGCATCGGAAATATAGTGAATCAGATCCTCCGCCTGCTGCTGCGTCCCCACAATCGGTGCGATCTCGGTGCGGATATTGGCTCGTATCATATGAATCGACGGACTTTCCGCTTTGATCTTGACACCGTATTTATTGCCGTGACGGATCACTTCCGGCGTGGCAAGCGTGATTTCCTCCCGATCCGGCGTGACGACGCCGTATCCCTTTGCCCGCACGGATTCTATGGCATGGATAACTTTCACATATTCTTTTTTCATCCGCGCCAGCTCTTTCATAATGGAAATCAGATGGTATTCTCCCGTAATTTCCTCGCCGATCAGCTCACTCAACATCTGATAATAATAGGCGTCCTCCACTTCCAGCACAACCCGGACCGTGCCCTCCGCCATGGAAATGCCGTCCATCTTGCAGCGCTTGACGTATTCGCTTGTCAGAATAATCGGATGTTCCATGGCATCCCGGATCGTATTCAGATCTTTGACAAGACCGCCGATCTGTTCCACAATATCCGCTTTCAGCGGATGCGTCATCGGCAGCATTTCCACCCACTTGGGCAGGTAAAATTCGATCATGGAAAGCGGAAACTCATACAATACATGTTCGAGAATATGGTAAATGTCACTTTCTTTCAGTTGTTCACAGTTTACCGGCAAAACGCTGACGCCGTATTTTTCCGTCAGCTCCTGCGCCTGCTTTTTCGCGTCTCCCGAGTACGGCTTTTCCGTATTCAGCAGAACGACAAAGGGTTTTCGCAGCTTTTTCAGCTCGCCAACCGTTCTCTCTTCCGCCTCTATGTAATTTTCCCGCGGCAGTTCGCCGAAGCTGCCGTCCGTTGTCACCACAATGCCAATCGTGGAATGCTCACTGATTACCTTTCGTGTCCCGATCTCCGCCGCCTGTGTAAAGGGGATCTCCGCATCCGACCAGGGCGTTCTGACCATCCGCTCCGCATCGGCCTCCATATGTCCGGCCGCGCCTTCCACCATATACCCCACACAGTCGATCAGCCGCACTTTTACATCCACGCCGCCGCTCAGCGTCACCCCTGCCGCCTCTTTGGGAATGAATTTCGGCTCTGTGGTCGTAATCGTCTTTCCCCCGGAACTCTGCGGCAATTCATCCTGGGCGCGCGCCCTGGCATGCTCGTCAGTCATATAAGGCAGTACCATCAAATCCATAAACCGCTTGATAAACGTGGACTTTCCGGTCCGCACCGGTCCCACTACCCCCAGATAAATCTCCCCGCCGCACCGGAATTTTATATCGTTGTATAAGTCATATTCCTGCTTTGTATTTACGTCCATAAAATTACCCCTTCCATACTTACTGTAATGTATGAAAGGGGCAGCGCAAATATGACAGAAACCGGTTTATCGTTTCGCCTGCGTCATCAGAACCGTCATCGCCCGGTTCAGTCCGTCCACCGTCAGCTTATACATGGGGAAGACTTCTTTGACCGCCGTCTCCGCCTCTCTCCACGGTGCACGGCCCGGCGCCATCTTCGGGTTCATCCAGACAATCTTTTTATAATGTTTTTTCAGAAGCAGCAGCCAGTCCATACCCGAAAGGCCGCCGTTCGGCCCGCGGTAATTGCCGCTCTCCGAATAAAGTTCTTCCGGCGCCATCGCCGCATCGCCGACAATAATCACCTTATAATCGCTGTCCAGATTGCGGAACATCCATTCCGTCTCAATCCAGTCACCGTTTTCACACTCCGGTGTCTTGTACAGATGGCTGTAAATACAGTTGTGAAAATAATAGACTTTGACATCTTTATAATGGTTGGATTTATTGACCGACTGGAACAGATCATTGAGCAGTTTCGTATACGGAATCATCGTTCCGCCCGAATCCATAAGCAACAGCAGTTTCACCGCATTTTTCCGGGGCTTCTCCATCACGATCTGCAGGCAGCCGCCGTTATTGCATGTCTTGTCAATCGTACCGTTAATATCCAGCTCCGTTTTGGGAATATCCAGTCTCGTCGAGAACTGACGCAGACGGCGCAGCGCCTGCTGAAACTGCCGGTTATCCAGCACTCTGTCGTCCCGGAAATCCCGGAACTTCCGCTCTCCGATCACGGCAAAGGCAGACTGATAGCCCGTCTGTCCGCCCACCCGTACACCGCCGATATTGCCGCCGGTATTGCCGAATGAGGTTTTTCCCATCGTGCCGATCCAGAAACTGCCGCCGTTGTGTTCGCTGTCCTGATCTTTCAGGCGGTCTTTGAACTTCTGCTCCACATCTTCCTTGTCCACTTTGATCTCTTCCAACTGATTGAGCCATTGTTTCTCTTCGATCTGCAGCATTTCGTTCATTTCTTCTTTATTGAGCCAGCGGAGCATCTGATTTGTCAGTGCGTTTTCGGACTGTATTCCCTGAAAGCACTCCTCAAACGCCATATCGAACTTATCAAACTCCACTTCGCTTTTCACCAGAATCATACGCGAAAGATAATAAAATTCCGTCAGATTGCTGCCTGCAAGCCCTTTGTCAAGCGCTTCCTGCAGAGTAAGCCACTCGCTCAATGTGATCTTCAGCCCTTTTGCCTTGCATACGTCAAAAAATTTCTGAAACACAGGCCTTCCTCCCTCCGCTATTAATCCGCATGATGGAGCACGGTCTGCAAATCCTCGTCTTTTTTCACGACCACACCGATAAAAGGGAGTTCCGCCCGAATCCGGTCCGCGGAAATGCCGCCGATCTGCAGCGCGTTTACCCAGTCGATCAGTTCGGATGTACTCGGCTTTTTGCGGATGTCCCGGATCGAACGTATGTCATAAAACGCCGTCATGGCATTTTTCAGAATATTTTCCTCAATGTCGGGATAGTGCACCTTTACGATCTCTTCCATCAGCGCCGCATCGGGAAACGCAATATAATGAAAGATACAGCGGCGCAGAAACGCATCCGGCAGTTCCTTTTCCGCATTGGATGTAATGATGACAATGGGACGCTGTTTTGCCTTCACGGTACGCTTTGTCTCATGAATATAAAACTCCATCTGATCCAGTTCCCAGAGCAGGTCGTTGGGAAACTCCAGATCGGCCTTGTCAATCTCATCGATCAAAAGCACAACCTGTTCTTCGCTGTCAAACGCCTCCCCCAGTTTGCCCAGTTTGATATAACGGGAAATATCGTCGACCCCTTCTTCCCCGAACTGTCCGTCATACAGACGCTGAATCGTGTCATACACATACAGACCGTCCTGCGCCTTTGTCGTGGACTTGATATTCCACACGATCAGCCGTTTCCCCAGAGATTTCGCAACCGCTTCCGCCAGCATCGTCTTGCCCGTCCCCGGCTCCCCCTTAATCAGCAGCGGTTTCTGCAGGGCGATCGCCACATTCACACTGGCCATCAGCTCCTGCGAAGCCACATATTCCTTTGTACTCGTAAAATTGTTTCCTGCCATACCCTTCTCCTTTTTCGTCGCCTTCTTCCCGTTATTCCCATGGAATATCCGAATTTTCGATCTTTTTATCCCGAAGCATCAGATCCCGCACCGCCTCGTCCGCCTTCTTCCCGTGAAAGAGCACCTCGTTCACCTGCTCGATAATCGGCAGTGTCACATCGTATTTCGCCGCAAGTCCCAGCGCCGCTTTGGCCGAATACACCCCTTCCACGACCATCTTCACTTCCTGCATGGCCGCCTCATAACTGTATCCCTTCCCGATCAGGATGCCGGCACGCCGGTTTCGGGAATGCATGCTGGCACAGGTGACAATAAGATCACCGATGCCCGAAAGCCCCGCAAAGGTTTCCACCTTTCCGCCCATGGCCGTCCCCAGTCTGGCAATTTCCGCAATCCCTCTTGTAATCAGCGCTGCCTTTGTATTATCGCCATATCCCAGGCCGTCGGCAATACCGGCTGCCAGCGCCACCACGTTTTTCAGCGCCGATCCCAGTTCGATGCCGGTAACATCCGGGCTTGTATAGACACGGAACACCTCGCTCATAAACAGCGACTGTACATACTCCGCCGTCTTTCTGCTCTTTGCCCCCGCCACGATCGTCGTCGGGAGCCCTTTTCCCACTTCCTCGGCATGGGACGGCCCCGACATAACGGCCACGTCCGCCTGCGGGATCTCCGCCTCGATCACCTGCGACAGCGTCATCAGCGTCGCTTCCTCGATTCCTTTTGCCACATTGACAATAATCTGCCCCGCAGACACCAGCTCCCGCATCTGATGCGCCGTGCTGCGCACAAAGGGAGACGGCACGGCCAGCACAAGCATATCCTGCCCCGACACGGCTTCCCGCAGATCGGCTGTCACCTTCATGTCCTCCGGCAGCTTCACTCCCGGCAATTTATCCGGGTTTTCCCGTTTCGTCTGCAACAGCGTTACCTCATCGGCCAGCGCCGACCAGAGCGTAACCCGGTGTCCGTTATGATGCAGCAAAAGCGCCAGAGCCGTGCCCCAGCTTCCTGCCCCGATTACTCCTGTTAATGCCATACTCTCTGCCCTCCAGATTCCTTATTAAAGCTTATTCTTTTTGGAGAGGTACGTCTTTCTCTCCTCTCCTTTCAAAAGCCGTACAATATTCGTCCTGTGTTTCACATAGGCCATCACCGTCAAAAGTCCGGCGACGGTATACAGTTCCCAGAGCGCTGTCTGTTCCATGCCGAAAACACCCATCTGTCCCATAATCACAAGCTGAATCATAAATCCGGCATACACGAGCAGCGAACCGAGCGACACATAATGCGTCGTAAAGAAAACAGAGGCAAAGAGAACCATTCCCACCGGGATAAACGCCGGGTGAAACGAGGCGATCAGACCTGCCGTCGCCGCAATGCCCTTGCCGCCGCGAAATCCCATGTAAAAGGGGAAGTTATGCCCCAGGATCGCCCCCGCCGCGCCGTAGATCATCAGCACATACAGAATATCCGGGCGGCTGCCTCCGAACAGCGCCCGCGCCAGCACGACCGCCAGCGCACATTTCAGCACGTCTCCGACAAATACGATCAGCCCGGCCTTTGCGCCGAACACCCGCAGCGTATTGGTCGTCCCCGCGTTCCCGCTCCCCATCTGCCGGATGTCCACACCGTGCAGCCTTCCGTAAAGATAGGCTGTCTGGAAATTGCCAAGCAGATAACCGAGCAGAAGACAAATGACCCGTTCCATTTTATTTTTCCTTCCTTTCTCTGACAATCAGCCGCAAAGGTGTCCCCCGGAAACCAAAAGCCTCCCGAATCTTATTTTCAAGATACCGCGTATAGGAAAAATGCATCAGCTCCCTGTCGTTTACAAATATTACAAACGTGGGCGGTTTTACCGACACCTGTGTTATATAATACAGTTTCAGCCGTTTCCCTTTATCCGACGGCGGCTGCTGCAATGCCACCGCTTCTGTCATAATCTCATTCAAGACGCCGGTTGACACTCGCTGCGCATGGTTTTCGATCACCACATCGATCAGATCAAACAGCTTCGCAAGCCGCTGGCCCGTCTTTGCCGAAATAAACAAGATCTCCGCATAAGGCATATACGACAGCACTTCCCGAATCCGGTTCTTATATTTATAGATCGTCTTATCATCCTTTTCGATCAGATCCCATTTGTTGACCGCAATAATCACACCCTTGCCCCGCTCATGGGCAATTCCCGCGATTTTGGCGTCCTGTTCGGTAACGCCCTCCTGCGCATCGATAATAAGTACAACCACATCGGCCCGTTCCACCGCACCGACCGTGCGGATTATCATAAACTTTTCCAATTCTTCTTTGATTTTGTTTTTCCGCCGCAGCCCCGCCGTATCGATCAAGACATATTCCCGGCCGTTGTGGATGACTTCCGTGTCCACCGCATCCCTTGTCGTACCCGCAATATCCGATACGATCACCCGGTTTTCTCCGATCAGCTTATTGATTACGGAAGACTTTCCGACATTCGGTTTGCCGACGATGGCCACTCTCGGCCGCTCGTCCTCCTCTCCCGCGCTCTCCTCCTCCGGGAAATGAGAAGTCACCTCATCCAGCAGTTCTCCGATTCCCAGACGTCCGGCCGCGGATACCGGTATCGGCGTCCCGATTCCCAGATTAAAAAACTCATAGACATCCGCCATGTATTTTTGAAAATCATCCGTCTTATTGACCGCCAGTACGACCGGTTTATGACAGCGGCGCAGCATATCCGCCACTTTGGCGTCCGCATCCTGCAGTCCCTGCCGCACATCCACCATAAACAGAATCACATCGGCCGTATCCATTGCGATCTGCGCCTGCTCCCGCATCTGTGACAGAATAATATCCCTGCTGTCCGGTTCGATACCGCCCGTGTCCACCAGTGTGAATGTCCTGTCCAGCCATGTCACATCCGCATAGATACGATCCCGCGTAATGCCCGGTGTATCCTTTACAATGGAAATCCGCCCGCCTGCCAGTGCGTTAAACAGCGTAGACTTTCCGACATTCGGTCTGCCTACCACCGCCACGATGGGCTTTCCCCTTTTTTTATCCATTCGATTCTCCTTCACCTCCTGCCGCGGAGGCTTCCGTTTCCAGTCCCAATATCTGATATACAAAATCGCGTCCGCTTGATTTTACAATATTTACCCGGGTTTGTAAAGCATTTCCAAGCGCCGGCAGCGTTACGTCATCGAGAAAAACATCCTCGCCGCTGCGCAGTACATTCTCCGGCAGAAAAAGAATCTCCCCCAGATCCTTTCCCGCAAGCTGCGCCCGGATGTCCCCGCCCGTCAGCAGTCCCGAAACGGTAATCAGCTCCCCGAAAAAGTCATTGCGGACAGGATAGACCCGTACGGTCAATCCCGGCACCGCATCCATCAGACGCCGCGCCATCTCTTCGATATAAGAATATGCCAGCAGCCCCGTCGCCGCGGACACCGTGCGCCTGTAACCGCTTTCCCGCAGCTTTTGCGCTACACCGGATGCGGCCAGTTCCGCCATGGCCTCCCGAAATTCTTCCTCCTGCAGCCGGAGCATTCCCACACCGTTTTCCAACTGCGGATACCCGTCATAGCGCGCGGCCTCCGGCATCGGCAGTCCGGCCAGAATATACCATTCATCGCTGGCATGGATAAAATGTGTCCCGTATTTTTGATAAAGGCGCTCCTGCCAGCCGTGAATCCGCTCCAGAACTGCCAATGCGTCTTCTCTCGTAAAGGGTTCCAGCGGATACAGCCCTTCCCGGTATTTTGACAGTCCCACGGGCACGACGGATACGCTCTCCAGCTCCGGCATATAGCCGGTCAGATCCCGGATTGTCCGCTCCAGCTCCGCCCCGTCGTTCACGCCTTTGCAGAGCACAACCTGCCCGTTCATCACAATGCCGCCCGCGCGCAGCCTGTCCACCTTTGCCAGCGCCTCCCCCGCAAAACGGTTATGCAGCATTTCACAGCGCAGCGCAGGATTGGTCGTCTGAAAAGAGATATTGATCGGGGATAAATGATAACGGATAATCCGCTCCATGTCCTGCTCCGACAGGTTGGTCAGCGTTATATAATTGCCCTGCAAGAAAGAGAGGCGCGCATCATCGTCCTTAAAATACAGGGTATCCCGCATGCCCGGCGGCATCTGATCGATAAAGCAGAAAATGCATTTGTTGCGGCATGAACGATACTCGTCCATCAGACCGTTTTCAAATTCCAGTCCCAAATCTTCCTCATATTCTTTGTCGATTTCCAGAAGCCACTCCTCCCCGGACGGCTTGCGGATCAGAACTTCGATATAAGTGTCCATTATATCATACTGGTAGTCGAAAATATCGGTGATCTCCTGTCCGTTGACGGCGAGCAGCGTATCGCCGGCAGTGATTTCCAATTCCTCTGCAATGCTGCCGGGAATAATCCGCTGAATGCGGTGTCCTTTTGGATTCATATGTTTTACTCCTTTTTGCTCTGGCTGAACCGATGATATTATTTTACTAGAATTTTCTTGACGTGTCACTAACATAATGTTATAAAAAATATGAGAGTTACTTTTGAAAATTGTCATCTTTTGGAGGTTATCATGCCTAATGTCAAAGAACTGGAGTCGGCGCTTCCGGTGGCTCCGCTTAAGCTCGTTGCGATGCAGTCTGCGGAGGCTCTCGGCCGCAGAATAAACGATTATCTGGTGGAATACAGGCGGAATATTCACCATTCGTTGAAAAGTGACCCCGCATTCCATGGCTATACGGAAAGCAGTTATCTCTGTAATGCGGAATGTCCCCGTTTTGGTTCGGGGGAAGGAAAAGGAGTTTTTTATGAAAGTGTCCGCGGGAAGGATCTCTATATCCTGCTGGATGTCTGTAATCACAGTATTACCTATCAGGTAAACGGTTATATCAACCATATGTCTCCTGACGATCATTATCAGGATCTAAAACGTATCATTTCAGCGGCAGCCGGCAAGGCACACCGCATCAATGTCATAATGCCTTTTCTCTATGAGGGCAGACAGCATAAACGCTCCGGGCGGGAATCCCTCGACTGTGCCATTGCACTGGAAGAATTGTACCGCATGGGCGTTTCCAATATTGTGACGTTCGACGCTCACGATCCTCGGGTGCAGAATGCCGCTCCGCTTGCGGGATTTGATAATTTTTCCAGTCACTATCAGTTTCTGCGGGCGCTTCTGAAAAATATTCCCGATCTGATTATCGATAAAGATCATACGGTTGTAATCAGTCCCGACGAGGGAGGACTCTCCCGTGCCGTTTATTTTGCCGGCGTCCTCGGCGTCGATACCGGTATGTTTTACAAGCGCCGCGACTATTCTACCATTATCGGCGGCAGGAATCCGATCGTGGCACACGAATTTCTGGGGGATAATATCGACGGAAAAGATGTTTTCGTCATTGATGATATGATCGCTTCCGGTGAAAGTATATTGGAGACAGCCCAACAGCTAAAGGAAATGAACGCCAAGCGCGTCTTCCTCTGTACGACCTTCGGGCTGTTTACCAGGGGGCTGGAAAAATTTGACTACGCATATGAACACTGCTATTTCGACCGTGCGGTTGTCACCAACCTGTGCTATCTCCCGCCGCAAATCCGGAACAAGCCGTATTTCCTGGAAGCGGATATGAGTAAGTTCCTGGCTTCCATTATCGATTTTTCCAATCATGACAGCTCTCTGGGAAATGTTATGACACCTACGGAAAAGATCCATACGATACTGAAGCGGTATAATCTGCGGGAAGAAGTCAAGTTGTGATACCGCTTTCAAACATACCCCGGAGGGTTTTCACTTTACGGCATCATTTCCCGTAAAGCGAAAAGCCCTCCGGTTTTTCTTACATTTCTCTGTTTTTATCCGGGCAGACAGACACTGCCTTCGCCTTAGCGCCGGTTCTTTTCCCATCCGCCGTCAATCCGTGCTTCCAGTTCCGCAAAGCTCTTAAGGCCGCTGTGCGCGTCATAGGTCTCCACACAGGAAGCGCCGGTAGCCGCCGCAAACTGCAAACAGCGCCGCAGCGAATAGCCGTCCAGCATCGCCGTCAGAAAAGCGCCGATCGTCGTATCGCCTGCGCCGATGGCGGAGCGTATGCGGCCGGGTACATAGCTGTCTTCAAAGCCCTCCTGTCCGGACCAGTCGCAGCGGTCCGCTCCGGTCCGCTCCGTCAGTTTTGCGGCAAAATCATCGCCTGCCGTTTTATAGTACAGCCCCGGCGCGCCGCATTTAATCAGCACACAGCCCGCTCCCATTGCGATGCACCGCTCTGCCAGCGGCTTCACATCATCTTCCAGAGAGATCACTTCCGTAATGTCCCTTCCGCCGCTCTTTTCCAGAATCGCATGATACCGCTCCCGGTCCAGCATCATCAGCAGTTCCTCCACACTGGGCACAAAGAAATCCGTGTAGGGAAGCGTCGCTGCCAGAATCCGCTGCCAGTCGGCCATACCCGCTTCTGACTGTTCCTGTACCATGGCCATATCCAGAGAAGTCAAAACCCCCATCTCCGATACGGTGCGATACATCCGCACAAGATCCGCACCGTCATTTTGAAACATGGAGCGCATAATAGGCGGATAACCAAAATGAAACAGTTTTGCCTCCCGGATTTTTTCCATATCCAGATCTTCCACATAAAAGGCGTCGTTTGCACCTGCATTGTGAAAAACAATCCGATCCACGCCCGGTATGGCCAGTATAATAGAATAGGATGTCACCGCATCCGCGGAAACGATCATACCGTCCGTGCATCCGTACTGACCAAGCACCCGCAGTACGATGTCTCCGAAATCGTCTTTCCCCACCTTTCCCATCAGTGTCACATCCGCGCCCAGAATCTTCATGGCAAGCCCGGTATTGGCCACTGCACCGCCGGTACTGATGGTAATATCGCCCGCCGGAATCAGTTTGCCCGGCGCTATAATCTCATGCAGGCTGGATACCTTTTCACTGACAACTTCCGGTGTAATGTCCACACAGACATGACCCGCCACTACGATTTTATTTCCCATATTCCGCACTCCTTTTCCGTTATCCGGTGATATTTCTCTGTCAGAATCCCAGCGCGATCATTGCCTGTCCGACTCTGCTCTTTGCGCATATCATATCACAGATTCCCGTCTGCAACAACAGTATTTGTGACATTCTTATAAATACGCAGACTGCATAGCCCTGTTTTCTGTGCATTTATTCACCCATAACTACGATTTTCAATCCCTGCATGCTAATGTTCCTTTCCATCGCCTCGTTAATATCGCTCAGCGCATACTTATGTGTCAGAAGTTCCTCCACAGGCAGCCCGTCCTTCTGTGCCTCTTTCAACACTTCGCATGCCTGTATCCAGTCTTTCGCCTGATAGGTCCACGACCCCGTCACGCGGATCTCTTTATTACAAATATCCTGGTGCGGATTATATGTCGTATCACCGTTGTCCACGAAAAATCCAAGCTCACAGAGCGCACCGCCACGGCGGACATATTTCCATACCGTACTCGCCGCTTTCGGAGAACCGGTACACTGGAACGCCATTTCCGCTCCCGTTGCGCTAATCTCCATCACCTTCGCCATTGCGTCTTCCTTTAAAAAGTTAATGTCATATGCCGCACCGAGCTTTTTTGCCATTGCCAGGCGTTTTTCATCGCCGTCGACCGCAATGATATTACGCACGCCCATCGTACGTACAACGGTCAGCAGAAGCAGGCCAATCGGTCCGCACCCCTGTACAAGCACCCAGGAATTATGTTTAAAATTAAATATCTGTTTTGCCTGTTCCACTGCATGGACAACAACCGCGGCAGGTTCGATCAGCGTACGCAGATCCGCATCCATGTCGCTGACATTAAAAATCACGCCGCCGGCATTTATCTTAATATACTCTCCGAACCATCCATTCATGTTTTGATACGCATCCGCACCCGGAAGCAGCCCGAATATCTCACCGCCCTCACACAGATGCACATGTTCCGGGTCGTTTCTGCAGGTATCGCAGACACCACACGGTTTTAACCCGGTGACTATCTTATCTCCCACAGCCAATGGTTTCCCGTAATAATCACGGGTTACATTCCTGCCGATCTTCACAATCGTTCCGGTCCCCTCATGTCCAAGCTGAATGGGAATATAGCCAAAGGGATCCCCCTTGTATTCATGTACATCCGTCCCGCAGATTCCGGTCTGCTCTACCTTTACCAATACCTCGTCATCACTGATTTCCGGTATCGGAAGTTCATATATCTCGATGTTCTTTTTTCCTGTCAGCACTGCCACTCTTCCCTTTTCGGGGATCTGATATGCACTCATTGTCTCTCTCCTTTCTCCGATTCACGCTTCCTGTTCAATACCCATCAGAAGATTCATCACATACATTTCCAATCGCTCAAAATCTCTGTTCTCCACACATTTTCTCTGGAAATCATAGTCAAACCGCTCAACCTTTTCCTCCAGCGCCCTGAAAATTTTCAGACTGTTTTCCAAATGCTGATAGCTGTCTTCGTCTCTGGTCGTCCGCATCGCTTTTACGTCCAGTCCGATATACTCTCCATGGCTGCCGTATCCGTTTTCCTTTAAAACCTTGATCTGATTAAACGCTGCCCGCAGATTCTCCACGCCAAACGATTTATCCTGGTCATAGCGTATGCTGTTCTGATCGTTCAGATGAACTGTCATCAGTTTTCCCATCGCCAGTGCAAATCCGATCTCATGTGCCGGATCCAGTCCTGCCAGAATGGCATGCGCACTTTCCAGATTGCCGCCTACACGGGACGGATCGATTGTGGCTGCCGAGATCGCCATCACATGTCCGATCGTTCCGCAGATGCTTCTGTCGATCGGCTCATTGGGCTTGGGTTCAATGCAGATACGGATTTTCGGATCATATTCCAGCATCTTATTGATGGCTTCAATCAGCATTCTAGTCGCCCATACCGGAGATTTACTCTCTGCACAGAGCGTTCCCTCCCTTGCCAGCCAAAGCACAATCAGATCGCAGCCCAGCTCGTTGGCAATATCAATCGAACGGTATGCCCGCCACATCGCATATTCCCGATCCGCCTCCGAAGTACTCATAAACCCGCCGTCCTGCGTATGCGGATCCATCCACAGACGCGGTGCGATAAATTCCGCCTTCAGATTGTATTGATCCAATGTTTTCTTTAATTCGCGGGCTTTCTCCCTGATTTCCTCCTCGGTATAATCGTTTATGTTCGGAACCGCATCGTCATCATGGAACTGAATTGCAGAAAACCCCATCTCCGCAAATTTTTTATATTTCTCCTTTGCCGGAATTTCTGCCCTTGTTGCCGGTCCATAGGAATCGGCTCCCGAATGGACATTCCACGGGCCTACGGAAAATTTAAATTCAGACATTATAAATCCTCTCTTTCCTGATTTTTCTCACCGGTGATCGTGTAACATTACCATATCATGGACGGCACGTGTAAAAATGACAATCTTGCGATTGCCATATGTCTTTTTTTGCGTTTTTATGTTATACTTTCCGAAAATACAAAGGAGTCCGATATGTCATCCGCAAAAGAATATGAAATTATACAGCATTCCGATATGAACATT
>CAJUCC010000055.1 GCA_910585205.1 uncultured Lachnospiraceae bacterium | reverse complement strand
CCTATATGAAAGATTGGCTTTGAGCAGGGACAAGGATGAAGTAATGAGACTGGCAAAAGAGGGCAATGTCATTACAAAACCGCAGGACATCGTGAAACAGCCCACAGTGCTTGAATTTCTAGGATTAGATGAAAAAGCAAAATATGTGGAATCTGATTTGGAGACTGCAATTATAAATAAACTGCAAAAATTTTTGTTGGAATTGGGTAAAGGATATCTATTTGAAGCAAGACAGAAGAGATTTACATTTAATGAAGATAACTATTATGTGGATCTTGTGTTTTATAACAGACTATTACGCTGCTATGTGCTGATAGATTTAAAGATTGACAAACTTACACATCAGGATTTGGGTCAGATGCTGATGTATGTACATTATTATGATAGATATGAAAAGTTGCCAGAGGAAAATCCGACGATAGGCATTCTGCTATGTAAGGAAAAAGATGATGCTCTTGTAGAAATTACATTGCCGGAAGATGCAAATATTTATGCGTCTGAATATCAACTATATTTACCTGATAAGAAGGAATTGCAGCAGAAATTAAAGGAATGGATAGAAGAGGGAACGGATTTGTAGATAATTTTATTGTGGACACAACTTTTGAAACACACTCAAAAAGTTGCTACGCTGTAGCAACAATTACGATGGGGGAAAAACGTGCTATGGCTACAAATTGGCTACAAAAATTCTGAAAATACAGAGAAAATCAATATTTTCAAAAGATATGATGACAGAAAACCTCGAAAACACGCCATCTGTCAAACAGGGTTTCCCCAACCTAATCCGTGAGGGTGGACGTACAGTAGGGTCTGGCCGTGTGGCTACGATTATTGAGTAATTAATTTTAGAGCCAGTAATTAAATATAAAATACCGCAACCTTCGATATGAGTAGGAGGTTGCGGTTATTTGTATACAAAAACAAAGAGCGAATAAATTTAAAATAATAAAGTAGAAAAAGTACAGCTCTAAGATGGCTCTTTTTTGTTTGTTGATATTTGAATTGTTATTTTACATATTTTTTATTTTGCTATCTGTATAATTATAGCGTAGAGAGAAATACTGTTATCACGTTTCATGGCGTTGTCATATATATAACTGATAAGCAATAAGGGAAAGAGGAAATTTGCATGTGTTACTACATTGGTATAGAGGATCTTGCAGCAAATGCAATGATTGAGATCTTGGAGAAAAAGCAGAAAGACGGCCAGAGTATAGAAAGTGCTTTAAGTGTGACATTAAAGGACCTGGAGGAATATGGAGCAGAGGTGGTTCGCTATATCAATCAAACATTCGAAGAAAAAGCGTTGTTAATTTTGTCCAGAGCTTCTACGGAGTATATGTTCCGTAACTATTCGGATTTTTTTGAGGCAATTGACGAAGGAGAATCTGCTATTAAATTACGAGAGGGAAGAACTGTTGAAGATTTGAAAGAAAAATTCAGAACATATAAGGCGTTTGATTTAATAAATGCCTATATGGCAGAAGCAACAGTGGGAATATTGTATGAGAAATACAACTGTTAAAGAATATAAAAAAGTAAAAGATCATGTATATGGATATATTCCATTGAAATTGAATACATTCGGAATATTATTGACACACCAATGTTTCAAAGATTAAGGAGAGTGATGCAAACCAGCTACTCTCCTCTTTATTCATCTTCCTTACATAATCGTTTTGTTCACTCTCTTGGTGTTTTTCATTTGGGATGTATTGCTGCAAGCTGTTTAGAACAATCAATATTAAATGGAGATTATATTTTCGCAGATACTATAGAGGAAAAAGAAGAGATTGCAAACAACTTGTTCCATGTATTTCGTCCGGCATGTTTATTGCATGATGTAGGACATGCCCCATTTTCGCATATAGGAGAGATTTATTACGTTTACTATAAAGATGGTGAAGAGGAAGAAGTTAGTGTCAGGAGATTACATGAGAAGCTATGTAAGCTGCTGAACTCAGAATCTTTTAGTGCAGACCTTCCAGCAGAAAGCGATAGTGCTGCTCCTCATGAATTAATGAGTGCTATTATAGGAATAAAAGAGTTTAGCGGGCTAATAGGTGATTTAGAAAGCCAAGAGTTTTTTGCAAGATGTATAACAGGTTATGTTTATAAAAAGACAGACCGTTTGGAAGATATAAAAAATTGCTTTATTGGTATGCTTAATTCAAAAGTTATTGATGTGGATCGCCTGGACTATTTAATTAGAGATGCGTATACATCAGGATTTGCGACAATAAATATTGATTATGTTCGATTATTGCATGCTATTACGGTTAAGGAATATAAGGATAGTATCGCATTAGCTTATCGAAAAGACGCTGTGAGTGTCATTGAAAATGTGGTATATGCCCATGATGCAGAGAAGAAATGGATACAAAATCATCCTGTTGTTTTATATGAGGCGTATATTATCAAGCATATTTTGGAACATCTTGGAGATGAACTTAATACGGGTAAAGAAACATTGTTTTCGGAGGCTTCTCTAAACGTAGAAGGACATGTGCTGAATGGCAACATAAAAGTATCTCTTATGTGTGATGATGATATAATATATTTGTCTAAAAATGTGTTTTCGGATGAATTGAGCCAGGAATTATTTGACAGAAATCGAAGACGCCATCCTGTATGGAAGTCAGAAGCAGAATACGAAGCATATATTAGAAGTATTGGAACAGATGAGCAAAAGGATTTATTCAAAGCCTGTATGGATTCTTTTAATGCCAGCAATATTCCGGCGCATCCGGTTCCGCTGGTTATTAATGAGATACTTTTAAAGAAATTGGAGACAGAATTGGCTGCAGGCAAAGAGCAGAACAAGCCGACAAGGGCATTGACTAGAAAAGTGAATGCCTGTAAGTATCTGGATCAATATTCTCGAGAGCATGGGATACCTTTTGATTATCTTATTATTCCTACCAGTATGTTTTCCAGTAGTTTTTCCAAAGAACACTTACGAAAAGTGCTTGTTAATTTTGATGGAATGCGTCCAAAGATGTTAAAAGAGGTGTGTAGATTGCTGTCAGCCGATCGGCTGGAAGATACAAAAGACTTTTATTATCTTTTTTATCGGAGAGGTGAACAGACAGCTGAGTTTTCGGGGAGAATTGATGATATAGGAGAATTTTGTAAAGGGTTAATTGATGCATGTCTGAAAGATGATATTCCATAAAAAATATTTCTAAATTATCAGCGCTCGTCCATAATAAAACGGACGAGCGCTTTTGTTGAGAAATGAAGCATCTTTCGAGAAATTTGGAATGAAAGGCGCAGCGAAGGAAAGCGTCTGCCGATCGGTTGGAGGAAGTTATTCCATGATGCAACTCTGATGCATCCCTGCCTTATGATAGAACAAGCAGGATTCAGCGATTACACAGGAGGAAAGTATCATGAAATACCGATGGAAAACAGAGCTGTTGTTCGGGCTGGTGTTTATGCTGACGGGCTGCGGTACGGCGCAGACAGGCGCAGCGGCGGATATAACAGCAGCGCGGACGGCAGCGGACGGAGCGGCTTCGGCAACAGAGCCGGAGGCAGCGCCGGCAGGGGAAACGAATATGGAAACGGAAGCGGATGCGGAGACGGACGGAAATGCGGATGCGGAAAAGGAATCCGCAGCCGGCACGGAAGAACCGGCGGATCCGGCGCAGGATCCGGAAGCGGGAGCGGAGGCACAGTCATTGCCGGCGCTGCAGTTCGAATCCGAGGACTGGGGACTGGGATTCGGGGAGCCGGGAGCGCAGCCGGCCGGCAATGCATCTGCAGCCGATCTGAAAGCGTACCATGCGTATTATGTGGGAGACGATACCGAGCCGGTAATCTATCTTACGTTTGACTGCGGATATGAGAACGGCAATACGGAAGCGATACTGGATGCATTGGAAAAGCACGATGTGCAGGCGACATTTTTTGTCGTCGGTCATTTTCTGGAATCGGCGCCCGATCTGGTAAAACGTATGGCACAGGACGGACATGCGGTGGGCAATCATACCTACCATCATCCCGATATGGCGGCGATTGCGGATACGGAGGCATTTCAAAAAGAACTGGATGATGTGGCGGCACGGTACTATGCGATTACAGGAAAAGAACTGGATCGTTACTATCGCCCGCCCGCCGGAAAATGCAATGCGGACAATCTGCGGATGGCGAAGGAAATGGGCTACGCCACGATTTTCTGGAGCCTTGCCTATGTGGACTGGGAACAGGACAGGCAGCCCTCCCATGAGGAGGCTTTTGACAAGTTGACTGGCAGGATTCACCCGGGTGCAGTTGTACTTTTGCATAACACATCGCAGACGAACGGAGAAATACTGGATGAACTGCTGACACGGTGGGAGGATATGGGATATTGCTTCCGGCCGCTTTCGGAACTGACCGGATAGAAACGGTGCTCACGGTCTGTTCCTTCATGCGTTTGCCACAGGCTGGCTTGCGCCCTGCGCTGTCAGGCGGTATAATGAAAGATATTGCGGAAAATATAAAAGAGAGATAAGGCAGGAGAAGTGGAATGAAACGAATCGATAATCAAAAGAATCCGGGAAAACGAAGCATACTTGTGGCGGGGCTGGCTCTGGCGGCGGCTTTATGCCTTAGCGCGTGCGGCGGCGCGGGCAGTGTGGAAAAAGAGACGCAGGCGCAGGAAGCTGCAGGCGGCAAAGCGCTGGGGGATTTTGCGTCGGAGACGCTGGATGGGGAGGACGTGACACAGGAAATACTGGAAGGTTCGCAGCTTACGATGGTCAATATATGGGGTACGTTCTGCGGCCCCTGCATTTCCGAAATGCCGGCTCTGGGCGAGCTGAACCGGGAGTATGCGGATCGCGGATTTCAGGTTGTCGGGATTATCAGTGACGTGACGGCGGCCGGCGATGAGCTGGCGCAGGAGATTGTGGAGCAGACAGGGGCGGATTATGTGCACATTATAGCATCGGAAGACCTGCAGAGCGGAATCCTGCGAATTGTCAATGCGGTTCCCACAACGATATTTGTGGACAGCGAGGGAAAGCGTGTGGGTGAGGTCTGTATGGGAAGCCGTTCGAAAGAGGAATGGGCTAAACTGATCGAGGCGAAGCTGACGGAACTGGAGGAAATACAGGAATGAAAGAGCATGCCGGGAAAATCCGTCTGCTTTTGCTGCTTGCCGCTGCGGGAGCGATCGCTCTGGGGATTGGCAGAGGAGAAGCGGAAACGGTATTGACGAAAGCGGTATATATTTGTCTGGAGTGTGTCGGGATTGGCTGAGAGAATAAGGAAAATCAGGGAAAAGGGAACAGAAAATCTGCGATTGTGGGTACAGATCGGTTTTATGGCGGTGACAAACGGCTATCTGTACGGCTTTCTCACGGGACGGATTTATACCGGCCCATCCAAGGCGGTATGCCTGCCGGGACTGAATTGCTATTCCTGTCCGGGGGCGCTGGGAGCGTGTCCGATCGGTTCGCTGCAGGCCGTGCTTGGCAGCAGGAAGTATCGTTTTTCGTTTTATACGGTCGGACTGCTGCTTCTGTTCGGCTCTCTGTTCGGGCGTCTGATCTGCGGATGGCTGTGTCCGTTTGGCCTTGTACAAGACGTTATATACCGGATCCCTTTTTTTCGGAAACGAAAAAACTTCCCGGGGCACCGGGGGCTGATCTGGCTGAAATATGTGATTTTGGTCTTGTTTGTCATACTGCTGCCGCTGCTCGCGGTTGACATGGTCGGGCAGGGCAGGCCATGGTTTTGCCAGTATATCTGTCCTTCCGGGACACTGCTGGCGGGGATACCGCTGCTGGCGGCGCAGAAGTCGCTGCGTGCGGCCGCGGGGGCACTGTTTGCATGGAAACTGGCGCTCCTTTTCGGAATAATTATGTTGTCGCTGTGGGTGTATCGGCCGTTTTGTAAGTATCTGTGCCCTTTGGGAGCCGTATACGGACTGTTCAATCCGGTGGCGCTGTATCGGTACCGCATTGATGAAAGTAAGTGTGTCGCGTGCGGAAAATGCCGGGAGGCGTGCCCGGCGGATATTCCGGTCTGGGAACAGCCGGGAAGCCGGGAATGCATCCGCTGCGGGAAATGTATATCGGCCTGTCCGGTGGGAGCAATCGGGACAGGTCGAAAAAAGACGGAATAAACGGCAGAAGGATTGTTATTCGAAAATCCGTACCTGTGCGTTTGACAGAGATTCGATGATCTGAATCAGTTTATGGAAATCGGAGAGCAAATCCCTGGAGCAGGTTTCTGCCTTTTTCCAGATTTGCTGCAATGCTTCGGTATGGCCCTCACGGACTGAGGAAAGCATTTCTGTCCCATAAGAGTGAAGGGTTTTGTGTTTATCTTCGAGTGCGCTCCAGATGCCGGTGACGGCCGGATTGACCGGCTTAAAGGTATAATAGAAACGGCCGAATCCGCATTTGGTGCAGTCTGTTTGCAGGACTTCGGCTTTTCCTGTCTGCGCCATGTTTTTGAGGGTATGCAGCCAGTTTTGATGTGCGGTGATTGCGCTGTTCAGACAGTTGAGGATAATCTGGTTATCCAGCATGTAAAAGGCGTCCCGCGCCATATTTCCCATTCTTTTTACGGATGTGTCCAGATGGTTTTCGATGATCTTTGCCGGTTCCACAAGTTCTCCGATGGAACGGCTGGAAAGTGCGAGAGCATCGGCATCGTCTTTCAGATTGCGACATTGGTCGTTCACATACTGCGTCTGATGATCCAGTTCGTTTATGGAGCTGCTGATTTCTTCGCTGACGGCAGCCAGTGAAGACACGGAGTCCGTAATACGGTTCATGCCGGTGCGGTTGTGCCCGGTGATTTCCCAAACATTCTGGATATTTTCATTGATATGTTCGAGCTGCGCCACAGTGGTGTCCACACTGTTGGAACTTTTACGGGAGGCATCCCGGATTGTGTTTACGAAAGCGCCCATGCGTCCCGTGAGCGATTTTGTCCCGTCTGCAAGCTCGCGGATTTCCTCGGCAACAACCGCAAATCCCCGTCCGGCTTCTCCGGCCCGGGCCGCTTCTATGGAAGCGTTTAAGGCCAGAAGATTGGTCTGCGCCGATATGGAATTGATGGCGGTAATTACCTGATCCATATTTTGGATAATATCGATCAGCCCATAAATATCCGCTTTCATTTCTTTGGCTGTGGACATGGCGGAAGAGGACAGCTTGGTGATAGAAGTCAGTTCTTTCTCGCTATGGCGGATTTCTTCCATAATCTTTTCGGAGGCATCGGATACTTCAATAATTGTTCCGGTCAGATTTTCGTGTGCCTTTGCCACTTCCGATGCAATCCCCGCCGTTGTCTCTGCCGATTTTGAGATAGCGCCTACGGCAGCGGAAACCGAAGTACTGATTTCCTCCGCGGTTTCCACATTTGCTTCCAGCGCCAAATCCATGGCGCTCATCTGGATTATGGCATCCATGGTTCCGGTGACTGCCTGTTCAAACTCCTTCCGTCCGTTTGTCAGGCGTTGATGAATACTGTTCAGTTCTCCGTTTGCCGGTTCATAATTCATAACGGTGAGCCGGGAAATGGATTGTATGGCGTTGTCATATGCTTTTTTTCTCATTCTCATGATTGTCTGGCCTTTCATTTTCCTGTTTTTGTTTCAAGCATGCGTCGCAGATATAATTGATTTTTAAATCGTAGGAGAGTATGGGAAAACCGATCTGACACTGAAGGCTGTCGGTCAGATCGGCTAACGTAATATCGGATATTTTTCCGCAGTTTCTGCAAATGAGATGATCGTGGCGGATAATATTGTCATACCGGTCAGGCTGGCCTTCCACGGAAATTTTCCGGATCAGCCCCTGCCGGTACAAAAAAGACAGGTTGTTATATACTGTCGCCTGTACGACGGTCTTGTTTTTTTCTTTTAATAACAAATAAACCTGCTCCGCCGTTAAGTGGGATTGGGAATTATTGATAATTTCTAAAATATACCGCGCATTTTTTGTCATAGTTATCCTTATCATACAAATTATTAAAATTGGAATAATTCTAAAATTAATCTAATCCTTTCTCCAGAATTTGTCAAGTGAGAAAAAGAAATCTTTTCCCGGATCCCGGTTTTGTGATAAAATAATAATAATTTTATCATATCTGTCACGCGTGGGCATGACATAACAGAGAAACAACAAAGGAGCAAATATATGAAATCATCCAATGAACTGCGCACAGTGCTGCGCTCGATTGACCATAAGGGGTATCCGGCCTATAAGTCACTGGCCGGCAGCTATCGGTTCGGCAGCTATGGGCTGTTTATCGACCATGTACAGGGCGATCCGTTTGCGTCGCCGTCCAGTCTGCATGTGGAGGTAAAGCACAGCACCGCGGGATTCCCTGCGGCGTATTATGAAAAGGATTGCGCCCGGATTGCACTGCAGGATTTTCTGACAAGACGTCTGTATGCGCAGTTTGAAGATTTTAACTTTAAGGCAAAGGGGTCGGGAAAGAGCGGACTGATGTCTGTCAGCCGCTGCGGACAGGAAGTTCTGGAGCGCAGCGCCTGTGAGATTACCGGGCAGGGAATTACGGTCAGATTCCATGTGGGATTCCCTGCTTTCGGACGGACGATCAACGCCGGGGAACTGGAAAAGATTTTATTTGATTTCTTACCCCGTTGTGTGGAAAACAGTCTGCTGTACCGCAAACTGGATGCGCAAAAAGTCGAAGCCGCGATATATCTTGCGGAAGATCAGGAGGCGGTGCGCGGGATTCTGGCAGCGGAAAAGCTGTCGGCTTTTGTGGCAAACGGTTCCGTACTGCCCCGCAAGAGCGGCGTGTCGGAGCTTCCGTTAAAGGAGAGCATTCCCTTTACGTCACCGGCTTCGCTGGAGCGCACGTTTGTCCTGCCGCACAGGGGAGAGATTACCGGTATGGCGGTGCCGCAGGGCATTACACTGATTGTGGGTGGCGGTTATCATGGAAAATCAACGCTTCTGGAAGCGCTGCAGGCAGGTGTCTATGACCATATCGCGGGAGACGGCAGAGAATTTGTCAT
>CAJUCC010000054.1 GCA_910585205.1 uncultured Lachnospiraceae bacterium | reverse complement strand
GCAGGGGCGCCTCTTCAGCCTCTTGAGTATTTCTCCACAGTCTGAATATCCTCTACCAAATATAAAGTTCTACGTCTTCATTGACGACGCATGTATGATTATATCGAAAGGTTGGGGATTTGTCAATTCTTTTTTCTAAATATTTACAATATTGGCAGTGGACCGGTTAAAACCGGCGTTCCTGTCGTTATACAGTATCGTATTCCGGCGGCGATTTTATTCATCCGATTGCTGCCCGGCGGCAACTTTTTCATATAAATCCGTGCCTTCACTGTCAATCACCACAATAACCGGAAAATCTTCAACCTCCAGACGGCGGATGGCTTCCGTACCCAGATCGTCATATGCAATCACCTCGGATTTACGGATAGACTTGGACAAGAGTGCACCGGCTCCGCCAATGGCAGCAAAGTAAACGGCATGGTTCCGCACGATAGCTTCTTTTACTTCCCGCGAGCGTCTCCCTTTCCCGATCATCCCCTTCAGTCCCAAATCCAAAAGCGCCGGCGTATATTTATCCATGCGGCTGGCCGTTGTCGGGCCGGCAGACCCGATCGGCCGCCCTTCTCTGGCAGGAGACGGTCCCATATAGTATATGATATTTTCCCGCAGTTCCATCGGAAGTTCTTTTCCCGCAGCCAGCGTTTCCTGCATACGTTTGTGCGCGGCATCCCTTGCCGTATAAATAACGCCCGTGATATAGACAAAATCTCCCGCCCGTAAGGCCAAAATCTCCTGTGCATTCACGGGTGCCTGCAAATATCGTTCCATTTTTCTTCCTCCCTTTTGCGTCCGTCCGGTATTCAGACAATTCTGACGGCATGTCGGTTTACATGACAACAAATATTGACCCCTACCGGCAGACCCGCAATATGTGTGGGATATGTATCGATATGGACAGCCAGCGCGGTCGTTGTGCCGCCCAGACCTCCCGGACCAATCATGGACGCATTGATTTTCCGCAACAGTTCTTTTTCCATTTCTTCTATATAAGGAACCGCGGAATGTTCCCCAACCGGACGGGTCAGTGCTTTTTTTGCCATCAGCGCACATTTTTCAAAGGTACCGCCGATCCCCACGCCGATCACCATGGGAGGACAGGCATTGGGGCCGGCATCGCGAACCGCTGTCAGTACGGCTTCCCGGACCCCTTCGATTCCGTCCGAAGGTTTGAGCATAAACACTCTGCTCATGTTCTCACTGCCAAACCCTTTCGGCGCCACGGTTATTTTCACTTCCGCTCCCGGTTGCAGCTCATAGTGAATCACGGCCGGCGTATTATCGCGGGTGTTTTCCCGGATACAGGGATCTCCGACCACGGATTTGCGCAGATAACCTTCCCGATAGCCCTGACGTACGCCTTCATTGATCGCCTCCTCCAGACTGCCGCCCTGAAAATGCACATCCTGTCCGATTTCCATAAAGATCACGGTCATCCCCGTATCCTGGCAGATGGGAATATTGTCTGCAGCCGCAATTTCCAGATTTTCACGCAGTTGTCCCAATATCTGTCTGCCCAAAGGTGATTTTTCTTCCGTTTCGGCATGCTGCAAAGCACGGCACATATCAAGAGAAAGGCTGTAATTCGCTTCAATGCACATTTCCCGAATGTGCCGGGTAATCTCTTCTACCTGAATCGTTCTCATTTTCGTATCCTTTCATAATATAGGCCCGATTGCGTTCACAGTCTTCCCGGCTGCAATCGGCGGTGATGCAGATGCCGTCTTCTGTGTATTCTGTCCGGCAGATCCGCGCATGTTCCATCAGATATGACACAATCTGCCCTTTTTCATACGGAATCATAAACCGTACCCGGCGGTAACCGCCAAACAGCTTTTCCCCAATCAGCTCTGCCAGCATTTCCAGCCCGATTCCCTTCCCTGCTGCCATATAGATGCGATTTGTTCCCTGCAGCGCCGGAAAATCATCCCGGCAGAGATCCGCTTTATTCATAACATAGATAACCGGAATCCCCGCACACCCCAGTTCGGCCAGCGTCTCTTCTGTCACTTTCATCTGATTTTTATAATTTCTGTCCGCACAATCCACCACATGCACAATCAGGTCGGCATTTTTCACTTCCTCCAACGTGGAACGGAACGCCTGAATCAGCCCTGTAGGCAGTTTATGGATAAACCCGACCGTATCGGATAAAAGGAAACGTCTGTTATCCGGCAGTGCAATCTGACGCACTGTCGTCTCCAGCGTTGCAAAGAGCATGTCTTTTTCCAAAACCTTTTTGGAATCGTCCCCGCCATACCGCTCCAACAGACGATTCATCAGTGTGGATTTTCCCGCATTGGTATAACCCGCCAGTGCCACAAGCGGCAGAGACGATGCCAGCCGCTTCTTCCGCTGCGTCTGCCTCTCCTGCGAAACCGTTTCCAGTTCTTTTCGAAGTTGTGCAAGTCTGTGCTCGATTCTGCGCCGGTCAAGTTCCAGCTTTTTCTCGCCGGCCCCTTTATTGGCCAGTCCGCTCCCGCCGCCCTGCCTGCTCAGAGCTTCGTGCATCCCCACCAGCCTCGGAAGCAGGTATTGCAGCCTGGCTGTTTCCACCTGCAGCTTGGCCTCCCTTGTCCGTGCTCTTTGCGAAAAAATTTCCAGAATCAATGACGTCCTGTCCAGAACAGGCTTTTCTGTCATCTGTTGCAGATTGCGGAGCTGCGAAGGCGAAAGGGCATCGTTAAATAAAATCACCTCTGCCTCCGCCTCCCGTGCAAATATTTTCAGTTCTTCCGCTTTGCCGCGCCCGAAATAAAGCGATTTGTGAAGCATCTCCATTCTCTGTGTCAAAACGCCCACAATCTCCATATCGCACGCTTTCGCCAGACTGCCCAGCTCTTCCATGGAATATGAGAAATCATCTTCGTTTCCCAGATCCACACCGGCCAGAATAGCCCGTTCTTTTCTCATTTCTGTTTCTGCCATGCAACACTCCTGTTTTTCAAATCCGGTCATAAGAAACACGAAGCCGGCAAATTTTACTGTACGACTTCCAGATAACTGCTGACCGCATAAACGGTCTGTCCGTTGTATTCCAGCCGCGACCAGCCGTTGGAACCGACACCGGTGCGCCGGGCCGTATCACCGTTTTTCAGAGTGGCAACAATACTGCTCGGCTCCAGCGTCGTCGGAAGATTGCGAAGGTTTGTCTCAATCTTGGCCGTCACCTGTTCATCTGCCCCCGCAAAAGTAATGCCCGCCTCCGGATTGGAGACAGAAGGGGTATTGTTCTCTTTATAGTTTCCGTCCGTGGTCAGATAGCTGCTGATGGCGTAAACAGTCTGCCCGTTGTATTCCAGCCGCGACCAGCCGTTGGAACCGACACCGGTGCGCACCGCCACTTCCCCATATTGCAGCGTCCCTACAATATTATCCGCATCGGCGGCATCTGCCGCACTGCGCAGATTGGTGTTGTTTTTCGCAGTAACGGGTTCATTGACCGTCTGATATATGGGGTCATCCGCAGGCGGCTCCTCTGCCGGATCCTCTGTTTCATCCTCATCGGAAGCTTCGGCCGTACTCAGATCCGTGGTCAGATAACTGCTGACCGCGTATAAAGTCTGCCCGTTATAGATAACCCGTGACCAGCCGTTGTGGCCGATGCCGGTGCGCTGCGCCGTATCGCCGTTTTTCAGTTTGGCGACGATGGTTCCGTCGTCCCCGGTTGCCGGCACACTGCGCAGATTCGTCTCAATCTTGGCCGTCACCGTTTCATCCACTTCCGTAAAACGAATCAGGGCTTCGGGATTGGCTTCCACCGCCTCCGGCGGTGTATCGTCTTTCGGCGCCGCCGTCTGACTGTATCCGAAATACGCCACGTTCATATCCGCGCCTTTCGGTACCCCCGGCACCATCCCCTGGCTTGTATACTGCCACATCTGATGCGTCCCGGAGTACGAGGACTTCTCTGTCTGCGGATAAGGCTTATCCGGGTATTGCGACACCCAGACCATATAATCTTTCTCCAGGCTGTCCATATCCCACAGTGCATTGTTCTCCATTTCGTTTTTTGCCGCATAAAACATGGGTGTATACCCCCGGGCGGAAATATAATCCATGAAAACCGCGGCCAGGCGGCTCCGCTGCGACTGTGACAATGTATACTGGCGGCTCTCCGGCGACCGAAACCCCTCACAATTATAGGCGATCGGATACGTCATCGGATACTGTGCCACAAAACTGCTGACCCAGGCTGCTTCCTCTTTCGCCTCCTGCTCGTTTACGGCAGTGGAAAAAAAGTACGCGCCGAGCTGCAGACCGGCGGCCTGCGCCTGCTGGAGATTATACCGCGCGCAGGGATCTTCATAGATAACACCGGTTTTCATCGTGCGGTAGCCGACACGGACAATGGCAAAATCCACACCGGCCGCTTTCACCTGCTGCCAGTCTATCGTTCCCTGCCACTTCGCCACATCGATTCCCAAACTGATCCCGCTCTCGGCAAAATCATTATTTTGCAACAGATCGCCTGTTTCAACGCCAATATCTTCTTTGCCTTTTTCACTCTCTTCGACAGCCTGCTGATCTTCCGCGTCGTCCATTTCACCGACCTCGGCGGCAATGACAATATCCTCTTCGTCCGCGCCGGTATCTTCCGCCGCCTCCGGATCCGAACCGTTTTCCGCAGGCTGTATGCTTTCTTGCATGGAAACGGGTTCCGCCACAGTGGGTTGTATTGTTTCTTTCTTCCCCGGTCCGGCGATAATCCATACAAGACCGGCAGCGGCGATCAGCAGAATCAATCCGGCCAGAACGGCTCTCTGCCGCATAACCTGTTTTCGCCGCAGCGCTCTTTTGCGGTCTGCTTTGCGTTTTCCCCGTGTACGGCGTTTCCCTGTTCCGGCATGCTTTCCCGCCGTCTCCATACGCCGCCCCTTTGTTCCGCCACGCTGTTTCTTATCCCCGGAGCGTTGTTTTCCCGTTCCCCTGTGCTCTCTTTTTTTCTCCGCCATGTCTCTTATCCCCTCCGGGCAAACGGCCGGAAACCGGTTTTATGCGGCAGGTATAATCTCGATCCAATATCCGTCCGGATCTGCAATAAAGTATATCCCCATTTTGGCATTTTCAAAACAGATGCATCCCATTGCCTCGTGTTTCGCATGTGCCGCTTCCATATCGTCCACCGCAAACGCAAGATGAAATTCATTGTCGCCCAGATTATAGGAGTCCTTTTCCCAGTCGCGCAGCCATGTCAGTTCCAGCCGGTGCGGCGTTTCCCCGTCTGTGAGAAAGGCCAGTATAAAGCTGCCGTCGGCCGCCTCCTTTTTGCGCGCTACCGTCAATCCGAGCGCTTCCTCATAAAACTGCAGCGACCGCTCCAGATTCGTTACGTTAACGTTATTGTGTGCAAAGGTAAATTTCATATGATTCCCTCCCTGATTTTTTGTAAAAAAGCCGGTGCGAAAAAGAAGCAGCTATTTCGCTGCCTCTATTTCCTCTACCATCGCTTTATCAATTAACATAATATGACGCTGGAGCCACTCGGTCAGATAGTTCATAAGTTCCGCCAAAATAGAATCCTGTGTTCCCAGAGAAACACGGGCTGCTTCTTCATCAATATGCGTCAAATCCTCCATAAACTTCCGGTGAAGCGCCAGATGCTCCTCCAGTTTCGGATAGGCGGCACTTTTCATGTATGTCTCTTCCTCGGCAAAATGAGACAGGGTATACTCGCGGATGCCTTTCAGTATGTCTTCTAATTCGTCGAATTTGTACAACATATTCTGATCTTTTAATAAAGTCTGCGCCTGATCTGTCAAGCGGAAAAGCTGCTTGTGCTGTTCGTCCAAAACGGCGATACCGGTCAGATATTCAGAACTTATCGTATCCATAAAACGCTTCCTTTCTTCTTATGAAATAGTTGGCATTATTTTACCATCTTCGGTGCCGGTATGCAATGATAAAATCTTAAGCTGTTTTCCCTCATCTCTGTATTTTTCCGCATTTTTCCGGTTGTGCCGCGCTTCCTCCGGCGTAACCTTCCGCACTGCCTTTGCCGGGCTTCCGAGCATCAGCGTATTGTCCGGTACAATCGTATTTTGTGTTATCAGGGCGCCCGCACCGACGATACAGTTTTTACCGATCTCCGCACCGTTCAGTATGATTGCCCCCATGCCCACCAGCGTGTTGTCTCCGATTGTACAGCCATGGATTACGGCGCCATGCCCGATCGTAACCCCGTCTCCAATCGTGACCGGAAACCCTTCGTCCACATGTACGACACAGTTGTCCTGAATATTCGTCATCTCTCCGATCCGAATCCGTTCCCTGTCTGCCCTGACCGTCGCATGATAAAAGATACTGCTTTCTCTGCCGATTGCAACGTCCCCCAGACACACTGCTCCTTCCGCAATAAATACATCTTCCCGCATATATTTTACATCCTTTTCAAAAATTTTTATTTTTTTGCAATTTTCTTTTGACATCAGCCGCATTTTATTGTATCATATATTTCGGTAACGGGAATAAAAATATTGTTCCCGACTCCAATCGGGGTGTGGCTCAGCTTGGTAGAGCGCTACGTTCGGGACGTAGAGGCCGCGTGTTCGAATCACGTCACCCCGATTTTTTTGTGCCTTTTTATCTCCGTTCTATTTCATTCGGAAATGAAGCAATTCCCCAATCCGCCGTTCCACCGTTTCATACACGAATATATCCGGATTCTCCCCTTCTGCCAGCTCATGCGTATAACTGCTGTAATGCACCATGCAGCTCTCGTTAAACCGGGAGGCTACAAAGTCATCCATGGCATCCGCAAAGGAATCCCGCAGCATAAACAGTTTCCGCTCATCGGCTCCCTCACAGTGATACACATATGAGCCGGTCAGATCGTGCCGGTCTGTCACCAGATGAAACGTGTCATATCCGGTAATCACGTAATCCGGATCGCTGTTGAGCTGTCTGCGCAGATTAATCATATCGGCCAGATCGCAGATCGTCGGCTCCGTTTCCGTGACGGTAAGTGTCTCCAGCGCCGGCATCGTCACCCCAAGCTCCTGCGCCAGAGCCGCGCTTCCCACATATGCCCCGATATAGTTCCAATGCGTATCAAGGCGGTAATAAAGCTGCCACGGATACTGCTCTTTTGCCTGCAGCAACGCTTCATACGGATAAACGACACGAATGTCGGTATTTTCCCGCAGATATTCCACGAGCTGTTTTGTGCGATAACACGCAGCCGGTTCTCCGTAATAATCCGGCATCCGTTCCGCATATACGCGCTCTTTGTTCGGCGCAATGAACAATACAAACTCTGTTCCCCGCGTCTCCAGCAACTGTGCCGTATGCGTCAGATTATCGGCAATCTGCCCCAGCTCTTCCCGGGTAAACAGCCGCATCCCTTTATAGGCCTCCACGGGGTTATCGTCCGCATAACTGTTATAAAACAGCCACCCCTCTTTCCCTTTGATTACATTGCTGTTCGATGACGCCCGGAACACGTAGTATTCCAGTGCACTGTTGAGCCGGATCAACTGATCGCGCCAGGGTAAACGGTCATTGTAATACGCTTCATACTGTTCCGGAAACATTTCGATCTGTGCCGGTGAAAAAAACGGTTTTTCGGCTGCCACCCGATTTTCATAATTTTCATAATCTATGTTCTTTCCCCATATGGCCCACAACAGCGGTCCACCGCAGAGTATCAGGAAAAATGCACCGATCCATATTTTTTCGTTTCTGTTCTCTCTCATCTTCGTCCCTCTTTCAGAACCGGAAATAAATAAAAGGATTATACGTATTGGCAGCCAGTGCAGCAATACAGAGCAGTAGCAGCAGCATGCAATACAGCATTTCCGGTATTGAATTTTTCCACTTTGCACAGAGCTTTGTGCCGCATAATGCCTTTTGCATAACCCCCATACCGACAACGGCCACAGCCAGTACAAACACGGTATGTCCGGTTACGAATTCCGGAATACGGTAATGGGAAATCCGGTACCGCCACGGAAGCAGAATCCGTTTCCCAAACTCCAATATCTGCCGCATACTTTCAATGCGAAACAGGATCCAACCACAATGAACCGCTAAAAATGTGTAAATGAAGCCGGTTATTTTATGCCGATCGAGCAGCTTCCCCAGCCCAAGCCGTTCCAGAACGGAAAATGCACCATGGTACAGTCCCCAAAAGATAAAATTATAACCGGCTCCATGCCAGATGCCTGTCAGAAAAAACACGATACCCAGATTCACATACGTCCGCACAGTTCCCTTTCGGTTTCCGCCCAATGGTATATAAACATACTCCCGAAACCATGTGCTCAGTGATATATGCCAGCGGCGCCAGAACTCCCGGACCGACAGGCTCAGATAGGGATAATCAAAATTTTCGCGGAAATCAAATCCGAACATCTTTCCCAGCCCGATCGCCATGTCCGAATAACCGGAAAAATCATAGTATATCTGAAACGTATAGAGCAGCGCCGCCATCCAGGCAAGGCCGCCCGTGATCTCCGCCATATCCAGCGCATAAATGGCGTCCGCACTCTGGGCCAGCACATTGGAAATCAGCACCTTTTTCGCCAGTCCGTAGATAAAGCGCCGGATGCCTTCCATCACCTTTCCACAGGTAATCTGCCGCTTTGCAATCTGCGCATTGACATCCCGGTATTTTACGATGGGACCGGCAATCAACTGCGGAAAAAACGAAATATAGAGCGCCAGTGAGAACAGGTTTTTCTGAACTTCACATTCATCCCGGTATACGTCAATCACATAGGATAATGCCTGAAAGGTAAAAAATGAAATACCGATGGGAAGCGCGATCTCCGGCACTGTCAACGCCTCGCCCCGCAGCAAATGGTTGACGGAACGGACAAACAGCCCCAGATATTTAAAATACCCGAGCAGCAGCAGATTCAACACTATGCCTGTCCACAAGACCCCTCTTTTATGCAGATGCAGCCGCCCTGCATCCTGCAAAAGCAGCCCGCATCCCCAGTTGATAAAAATCGAGACAAGCATCAGCAGTACATACTTCGGCTCGCCCCATGCATAAAAAAAGAGGCTGGCAAACAGTAAAAACAAATTCTGTCCGCGCGGTTTCAACAATAGATTAAATAAAAAGACAAACGGCAAAAAAAGCCATAAAAAAAACATGGAACTGAAAAGCATCCTGATCCCCCGTAAATCTCTGTTTCAAATAAACCGTATTTTTTATACAGTATACCACATCCTGATTTTCTTTGTATCGGCTATTATAAAAATTGTATCCACCTGACCATAGGAAAGAAAGAAGCCGGATGTTATGACTAACGTCCGGCTTCACACGGTATATCATATTTACGTGTTAAGAAGAAACAGAAAATACCCGTTGCCAGCATCATTGCCGTTGTAAGCAGGGAAATAACCTTTCCCATCATTTCCGGCGCGGTCGTCTCCTGAATATGTGCCATCAGGGGTACATTAAAAAATGTACCGGTCGCTCCCATAACAAAGCTGCATATCACAAAGGCAAAGAAACAGGCCGGCGAAAATATACCGCTGCAAAATGTGGCAAGCCCTAACATACAGAGGGATGATGAAATCATACAAAAACGCTTCTTCATTCCGCCCCATATTCCCATAATCAAAGACGATGCCAAAAGCCCGGCAGAAAAGATAAACTCAATTACTGCGTTATGCCCTGCACCGCCAAGATAATAACTGCGTACAAGCAGCGGAAGCAGGGAAGCCAGCGGCATATAAAGCACACTTGCGATAATGACGGGCCAGAAAACCGCCATAAGCGGCTTATTCTCTCTCATCGCCCCAAATCTCTCTTTTATATCGGAAAACAAGTGCTGCTTTTTGCCACTGCCCGGAACATCAGGAATATTTATCTGCAGCAAACATAAAATCGCTAAAACGGCGCCGATAATGTCAACCAGCATAACGGAAGCCATCGAAAGCACAGACATAAGCCCTGCACCCAGCGCCGGCCCCATCATCGTGGACAGGGAAACAATCAGATTCCCCCATCCGCCTGCCTTCACCAACATTTCTGCAGGAACAAACATCGGAACGGCCGCCTGCATGGCAGGAGAATGGAACGCATTTCCCACACCCCGCAGAAATAAAACAAGAAAGACAAAGGCGACAGGCGGACTCTGCCAGACCAAAAAGGCAATCCCCAAAGCGACACCGGAAAGTGCAACCAGTCCGTCGGCAAGTATCATAACCGTTCTGCGGTTGTATTTGTCAATCCAGCCCCCGGCAAGAGGACCGAAGAGAATATTGGGAAGGAACACCATACCCGTTGCGAGTGTCAGGATGACCGCGGATTCTGTCCGGGCAGTCAGCCACCATATCACCGAGAACTGTACGGCCGCAGACCCTAAAAGCGAGAACGCCTGTCCCGTATAAATTATGATAAATGTTTGTTTCCAATGTCGCTGCGTCATAACGTTATCCCTGTATCCGCGCTTCCGATCACGAAAACCGCAGGGTAATTTCCTTCTCCAGTTCCACAGTCTCCGGATCACCGGGAATAAAGCTCTTTAACTGCTGTAATACCTGGAATGCCTCCGCAGCCATCCCCTGACTGAGAAGCTGACGGATCTTTCCCTTGATCTGGTCTGCCAGCGCACGCATCTCGTCCGATACTTCCGGCCCCGCCTCCAGTTTCGCCTTCTCCTGTGCCGCATACAGTGCGGTATATGCCTTCACTGCCCCTTCGAAATCTTTAAAAGTTCCCGCAGCGCCCTTAAGGCATTCCCCGATCTGCTTCCTGTCTCCGCCTTCCTGCGCTTCTAACAGCCGCCGGAACCATACCGCCGCACGGCATCCCGGCGGAAGCAGCTCCATCTCTCCCGCAAAGGCTTTCTCCTTAAAGTAGCGCCCGTAGAATCCAAGGCATTTCTCCGAAAACGCCCGCAGACATGCCTGCAGCGCACAAAAGTCCTCTCTGCTGTAGTCATATACCACCGCTGCCTCAGCCGCCTTCATAAAGAAATAATCATACCGTACCATCAGCCGTTCGCTGATCCCGTCCGGCCGCATGGTTCGTTCTACCGCCCCCGCCCGTTTCCTGATTCTGGCATACGGACTGTTGGAAAAGAAGGAATCCACTCCAAGCTCCCACTGGTCAAAGGCAATCTTTTCAAACAATGCCCCCAGATTCACCTGACGGCGCTCGGCTATGTCAAACACAACATCATCCAGCTGGAAAATATCCGCCACATAATGGAACATTTTGTCATACCATTCATCCAGCTTTTCTGTATCCCCTGTATGGTCCCCATACACAATCCGCAGATACCATACATAATGGTTCTGGGCTTCCACCTGGGAAAAGATCCGGGCCAGCGCATAAAAGCGTTCGCGGTCCGCCTCGTTCTTTTCCCCTCTGCGCTCCCACTCCAGCAGCTTATCCCACAGCTCATTGAGCCCTTCACGGTTTGCCATCGTCTGTGCCATTATCACAAACGTATCCTCATAGGGCAGACGGGACATGGCATCGATCACTTCGCCGATAAATCCCCGCACAAGCATCAGCACGCCGTCCCATCCGAAATCCCAGAAATGGTCCTTTAACTGCTGGGTGTCATCCTGATATAGTCCTGCCAGAATGGTATAGCACAATGTGCTGTTTAGGCCCGACGGCTCAAACGCGTTCAGAACAAAGAATGTCTCCTGAAGCTGGCGTTCCTCCTCCTGATCGACAAGAAGCTTATAGTATTCCAGATACTTTTCGCCGCATTCCACTACCCGCGCATATTCGCCTTTTTTAAAATATATTTCCGTTCCCAGGTTATTCAGACGCATCCGGCACATCTGGTTATTGCGTTTGTCCGTCATCGCCTTTTCCAAATCGATTTCCGCCTGTTCGTTATACGCCGCAAGCAGATCGGCCTCTATCATGCCGCAGTAAAAGGCGCCCCTGTCACGGTTGATCTCCACCGTGTTCTTAAACCGGAAATGTTCCAGACCGCTGCGGCACAGTTCCTGCATCTGGTGATATTCTTCCGCCGCACGGTATTCCTGCAGCAGATGGATCCACCACCGGATTACATCCGGCTCCCTCTCTATCATCTTTTGCAACAGCGAGATGTTCCTCTTGATATGCTGCCGCTCCTCCTCCTTGCTCGCATAGATATATCCGAAATGCTCTACCATGGAGTGCAGAAGCTTGCACGGGTTGTACAGCGGATGCAGGTATTCATGAATGCTGCTCACAAAGCGGATGTTCTTTTCCAGCTTTGCAAGACGCGATACCCATGTGTCTGTAAAGATATGGCGGTCATAGTCCATGTAATTACGCTGGATGTAGTTCGCAAACTTGTATTTCTTATATTCCCCGCTGAGGAAAAAATCTTCGATCTCTTTTGTGTCGATAAACCATTCATCGTCATCCAGATATAAAAACCACTGGCCTCTGGCCTTCTCAAGACCCGCATTCCTCGCCTTGGAAAAATCGTCACACCACGTAAACGGGACGATCTGATCCGTATACCCTGCCATCAGTTTTTTGATCTCTTCATTGCATCCCGTGTCAACGATTATCAGCTCACTGTCCACTTTCTCCATCAGCGGCACGATCGAATCCAGACATTTTTTGATTGTCTTTCCGCGCCCTGACGAGAGCAGTGATATGGTCAGCAGCGGTCTGTTCTCTTTCATGAGTTTCCTCCCTTTTTCCTTGTCTCTTTTTCATATAAAAGAAAGGGCGGTTATGATGCCGCCCCTTCCTGTATGCCGGGAACCTCCGGATGATTCCCCTATGGCAGTCCGTACTTTACGGCTGCTTTTACACTCTTTATGCCTTATGCTATGATTACTGCAGTAAGGACAGTACGCCCTGGTTGGACTGGTTAGCCTGTGCAAGCATCGACTGGCCAGCCTGTGCAAGAATCTGGTTCTTGGAGTACTCAACCATCTGAGATGCCATATCTGTATCACGGATCTGGCTCTCTGCTGCTGTCGTGTTCTCTACAACGTTATCCAGGTTGTTGATGGTGTGCTCCAGTCTGTTCTGGATTGCACCGAGGTTGGAACGCTGTGAAGATACTTTTGTGATAGCTGCTTTGATTGTTTCGATTGCATCTCTTGCGTTCGTATCATCGCTGCCGTCAACTCTCAGGCCTACCACGCCAAGTCCCTTAGCTGTCATTGCATCCAGGTTCATCATGATCTGGTTGTTGCTTGTCGCATCTGCACCTACATGCAGGCTTACCTGTAAGGAGCCTGTGATGTCCTGATTTGCAACTACTCTGTCTGCCATCTTTGTGATGGAAACTTTGTTTCCTACTGCGTCATAAACTGCAGGAGCTGCAGGTCTTGCCGCTGTCGTCGTCGAAGGTACCTCTTTGCCGTTTACTGTCTTTGTTACGGAGTTGGAGGTGAAGTACTTATCCAGTGCGTTCTTGGAAATCTTGTTTCCGTCTGCATCGTAGAATGCGTACTGCTCGCCCTTCGTATAAGCGGCCTCAATCTTGCCTGCCGTTACGTTTGCGCTGTAAATACCGTCTACACGTCTCGTTACGCCGGTAATTGTAGAGCCGTCTTTTGTGCTGATATAGCTTGCAGATGCAGTAGCTGCTGCCGCTGCGATACCGCTTGCTGTGATGGTTGCAATCTTTGTTCCATTCTTATCCAGAACGAAGAATGTAGCCTTGGATGTATCGGACAATGCTGTCGTGGATGCACTTGCTACGATTGTGTACTTGTCAGCAGCTACACCGTTCAGGGAAATGCTGTATTTTGCTTCCTGTTTTGCACTGGTATCGTTGGAATCCGTCTTGTTGGTAGACAGTTCAACGGTGATGTTCAGACCCTGATTCTTAAGGGATGTAACGATCTCATTCTGTGCTGCCGAAGGAGCTTTTACATTGAAGGAAACCTGTGCCGTCAGACCTGTGCCTGCGTCTACGTTCATCTGGCCCTTAACTTCTTTGCTGCCGATGATGGAAGAAAGCGTTGCAGCTGCAGCCTTACCTGCCGTAACAGTTGCATAACCATAAGAATATTTCTTAACGGCTGTCTTGTCACCTTTTAACAGGTATGTTTCGTTGAACTTCGTTGTCTCAGCTACACGATCGATTTCTGTTACGAGCTGATCGATCTCTGCCTGGATCGCTTCACGGTCGGATACGGAGTTTGTTCCGTTTGCCGATTTTACTGCCAGCTCATTCATTCTCTGCAGCATGTCGTGCACTTCTGTCAATGCACCTTCTGCTGTCTGCACTGCGGAGATACCGTCCTGTGCGTTTGCGGATGCCTGTGTAAGACCTCTGATCTGCTTTCTCATTTTTTCGGAGATTGCCAGACCTGCTGCATCATCTGCTGCACGGTTGATCTTATAACCGGAAGATAATTTCTCGGTTGCTTTCGCCTGCTGGCTTGTCGTAACGCCTAACATTCTGTTAGAGTTCATCGCTGTCAGATTGTGTTGTACTACCATATTTTACCTCCTTGTTTTTCGGCCCTGCGCCGATTATAAATACATGTGCAATTCCTTTTGCCCATGTTACTACTGTTGTCAAAAATCCCCGCGAGCCTCCGGAAAACCCCCGGTTTTTTGTCGCTGCGATGACACAACCTTCTGTTTTAAGTGTTGTATCTCGTTTTACATTCTTTATATCGGAACCCTGAGAAAATACTTTATAGGGTTTTGGAATTTTTTTTAAAATTTTTTTAAGCAAACTTCATTTGACACCGCTCCCCGAATCCCTTATGCTTAAACTATCACACGATTTCCATACTTTTATCGAAATTTCAGAAAAAAGGAGGACTTACATGACAGGCAGAAAACAATTTGGCACACTGAAAAAAAACGGGCTGCTATATCTGGCCGCCGGCATTCTGGCTCTGCTTCTCATGCCTGCCCATGTGCAGGCCGCCGGAGAAAATGACATCCATGTACTGGCTTATGCGGAACAGGAGGGAATGGGAGCCGTCACCTCTTATTGTAATGACACGGTTTTTGAAGACTCCGTTGTCGCAAAGCCGGGAGACGTGATCCTTGTCAGCGCAGAATATTATCCCAAATGTACATTTGAGGGCTGGTATCTCAACGGTATCCTGAAAAGCACGCAGAAGTCCTGTTCCTTTACCGTCACCGCAGACACACCCATGTATGTCGTGACAGCCCGCTTCCGCCAGAACGGGGAACAGTTCCACAACCGCGCGGAACTGGATATTTCCCGGACAAACTGGGCCAATCGCACCTGCCGTTTTGCGGAGGGCAGCGGTATAAAAAACGTCGCCGTCACCACTTCCATGGCGGTCCAGGGAGCTGCCTGTATGGCGGCCTTCGACTCCGTACTTGACGATTACACACTTGCCCGAACCTATAATATCACATTCACAAAGTACGATAACAGCACCCTCGAGACTTTACAACAGCCGGCCGACCTCGTATTCCGGATTCCCGCAGACCTGCAGGCACAGGGACGCGTCTTTCGTATGATTCATGTTTATAAGGGACAGCCTGTGGTTTTGATGGATGCCGATTCGTCTGATTCCACCATCACATTCCGCAGTGACAAAGCCGGCGCCTATGCCCTTGTCTACCTTGATGTGCCCTCTTCCATGCCTGCGGATGAGATTGATCCGCTGATGTCGGTGACACCGGAAGATGAGGAAATCTATCATATTAATCTTCCGGATGAAGTGATTGTGGAAACGGTAATTTCACAGCAGCCCTCCGCAGACATTACCGCACATAACTATACACCTTCGTAAAAAAGTCCCGGCTCTCTCACAGGAGAGTCGGGATTTTTTCATTTATATATCAGTGTTGTCAGCAGATTGCGCCTCAGGCAAACGGATTCTCCGTCGGATACGGAACGCTCTTCGGCTGGTTGTAGTTAATGTCCTCCATCGGAACACCGAGATATTTGAATACTTCAAACAGCGATTTTCCAAAATGACCGAACGCAACCGCGCCATGGTGCGGATAATTCTTTTCGATCAATACATGGCGGTAGAATCTTCCCATTTCTTTGATGGCAAATACACCGATCGCACCGAAAGATTTGCTGGCAACCGGAAGTACTTCGCCCTCTGCCACATATGCACGGATTTTGGCATCCGCCGTGGACTGCAGACGGAAGAAGGTAATATTGCCCGGAACGATGTCGCCCTCCAGAGTACCGTTCGTCACTTCCACCGGAAGATTTCTCGCCATAATCTTCTGATATTTCATCTCATGGAACGCCAGCTTGGACGAGCAGGTATTTCCGCAGTGGAAGCCCATGAATGTGTCTTTATGTGTATAATCAAATTTGCCTTCAATCGCTTCTTTATACATATCTGCCGGTACGGAGTTATTAATATCCAGAAGCGTAACGGCGTCTTCGCTCACGCAGGTGCCGATAAACTCGCTCAGGCAGCCGTAAATATCCACTTCACAGGATACCGGAATGCCCATACCTGTCAGACGGCTGTTTACATAGCAGGGAACGAATCCAAACTGTGTCTGGAATGCAGGCCAGCATTTTCCGGCAATGGCAACATATTTCCGATACCCTCTGTGTTCTTCCACCCAATCGAGAAGTGTCAGTTCATACTGTGCCAGTTTCGGAAGCACTTCCGGTTTTTTATTACCTGTGCCAAGTTCTGCCGCCATCTCCTCTACTTTGGCAGGAATCCGGGGATCATCCGCATGTTTGTTAAATGCCTCGAAAAGATCCAGTTCAGAGTTTTCTTCAATCTCAACCCCCAGATTGTAAAGCTGTTTGATCGGTGCGTTGCATGCCAGGAAATTCAGCGGTCTGGGACCAAAGCTGATGATCTTAAGCTCGGACAGACCGACAAGAGCCCTTGCAACCGGAAGGAATTCATGGATCATATCCGCACATTCCTCTGCCGTTCCCACCGGATATTCCGGAATATAAGCCTGAATATTGCGAAGTCTTAAGTTATAGCTTGCATTTAACATACCGCAGTAAGCATCGCCGCGGCCGTCAGACAGATCGTTCTGGCTTTCTTCCGCTGCAGCTACAAACATCTTCGGTCCGTCAAAATGTTTTGCCAGCAGCGTCTCGGAAATCTCCGGCCCGAAGTTTCCGAGGTATACGCACAGCGCGTTACAGCCGGCCTTCCTGATGTCTTCCAGCGCCTGTACCATATGGATCTCACTCTCCACGATACAGATCGGGCATTCATAAATGTCCGCTTCCTCATACTTTGCCTTGTAGGCTGCTGCCAGCGCTTTTCTTCTGTTTACGGAAAGGCTCTCCGGGAAACAGTCACGGCTGACAGCCACAATGCCTAATTTGATTTTGGGAATGTTGTTCATCTCTTTGTCCTCCTGCTTGTTTAATTATGTTTATATTCCACCCTAAACGGTAATATTCTCACCTTTCAGCCCGATAAAGCTGCCTTCCGGAAGTCCGCCTTCCGCATGGCCGATCAGCCACTTATTGGTTGCCGCCAGCAGCGCGTCCTCGCCCTCCGTTCGGTTGGTGTCGGAGAGGGGATAGTTGGTCCCTTTCGGCAGTACCACCACGGCACGGAAGCCGCCTTCATTGGCGTTACACGGTGCATAATGCAATGTTGTGGCATACAGTTCCACCGCCGTTCCCTTCGGAAGCAGGAACGCTTCAATCCTGGACGTATCATACGTAAAATCGTCTTCAATGTCTCCCTGATGCCCCAGTAATAAAATCAGATCCGTAGCGGCAATATTGATTTCGGAACTTCTGTGATATTCCACCGCGTTTAATTTATGATTGTTGCCGTTGCAGTAACCGATCTGGATCGGCAGTTCCCCGTACCCCTGACTGAAAAGCTGCTTATAAATCGGAAGACATTCCAGTTCTTCCACCGAAGGCTCGTAAACCACGCCTTCCGGGAGCGGTGTCTCCTGCATCTTTTCCACGATCTCCGTAAAATCATATCCCCGGAGAATCTGCCCGTATCTCTCAAATTTCAGATTTGCCACATTATGAATCTTCATCTTTTTTCCTCTCTCGCACGCTGACGCTTCTATATAATTTCGTTAAACAGTTCTTTACACGCCGGATAGATTTTTCTGAACTGCCGGTATCTCGCTTCGTATTTCTCTGCCAGTTCCGGTTCCGGCTCTACCGTATCCACAACCTTCACAAGCTTCCCTGCGATCTCTTCCACGCTCGCGTACGCGCCGCAGGCTACCGCCGCCAGCATGGCACCGCCCATGGAAGGTCCTTCTTCACTCTCCAGAACATCCACTTTGATATTCAGCACATTGGCAATGATCTTTTTCCACAGCGGGCTTTTCGCACCGCCGCCGCAGATTTTGGTCCGTTCGATTTTGATTCCCAGATCTTTCGCCACTTCAAAGGAATCGCGCAGGGCAAATGCCACGCCCTCCAGTACGGCCTGTGTCATATCCGCCCTGGACGTATCCATTGTCATGCCGATAAATGTCCCTCTGGCATTGGGATTGTTATGCGGTGAACGCTCTCCCATCAGATAAGGCAGGAAAAATACTTTGTTTTCCCCGAGCTTATCGATCTCCTGCTGCTCCTGTGCGTAATCCTTTGTGCCGATAATGTCGTCCATCCACCATTTATTACAGGATGCCGCGCTCAGCATACACCCCATCAGATGATAATGGCCGTCCGCATGGGCAAACGAATGCAGCGCATTAAACTTATCCACACCGAAATTCCGGGAAGAGATAAATACCGTGCCGCTCGTGCCAAGGGAAATATTGCACATCCCGTCACCGACAGTGCCCGTACCTACCGCGGCAGCGGCGTTGTCTCCCGCGCCGGCGGCTACTTTAACCGTTTCGCTGACACCGAGCTGCGCCGCGATCTGCGGCAGAAGCGTCCCCACGGTTTCATAACTCTCGTATACCTTTGCAAGCTGTTCCTCTCTCACGCCGCAGATTTCACACATCTCTTTTGACCAGCATCGGTTCCTGACGTCAAAGATCAGCATACCGGACGCATCGGATACATCCGTACAGTGTACGCCTGTGAGCTTATATGCCAGATAATCTTTCGGAAGCATAATTTTGCGGATTTTTGCAAAGTTTTCCGGCTCTTTGTTTTTCACCCACAAAATCTTGGGTGCCGTAAAGCCGGTAAAGGAAATATTGGCGGTATATTCGGAAAGTTTCTCCTTGCCAATTACGTTATTCAGATAATCGCACTCTTCACTTGTGCGCCCGTCGTTCCATAAAATAGCCGGACGAATGACCTGATCCTGTTCATCCAGAATGACAAGCCCATGCATCTGTCCGCCAAAACTGATACCTGCCACCTGTGTTTTATCACAGTCGGCCAGCAGTTCCTCCAGTCCCGCCATACTCTGTGTATACCAGTCCTCAGGATTTTGCTCAGACCACCCCGGATGCGGAAAGAACAACGGATATTCCTTTGAAACAATCTTCCGGATTCCGCCTTCCTCATCCATCAGCAGCAGCTTTACTGCAGATGTCCCCAAATCAATACCTACATACAGCATTTTGTACCCTCCTTACCCTAACTGCCCGTATCGCTTCGCATTCCGTGCACGTGCACGTTTCTATTATCATACAAGGATTGCCCAGAAAAATCAACCGTCTTTTCCAAATTCCTGATATTTCGTAATATTGCACGAATTTCCAGAAGTATTGCCGCTGTTTTTCCCGCTTTGTTCGTGGATTTCCACAAAAGCGTGCACGCACATAAATTTCTGTGCCTGTCTCATTGACATACAGTGCGCGCCGTGCTACCGTATTACTATCAAACAAGCGAGGTAACGATATGGCGACCATCAAAGAGATTGCGGAACTCGCCGGTGTCTCCCGGGGAACGGTGGACAGGGTTTTAAATAACCGCGGCAGTGTCCGGGCAAAAACAGCGGAAAAGATTCTGGAAATTGCCAAAGCGCTCGACTATAAACCGAATAAAGCCGGCCTTACGCTTGCCGCCCAGAAACGGCGGCTGAAACTCGGCGTGATTATATTTGAAAACAGCAATCCTTTTTTTGATGAGGTGATGAAAGGCGTCCGTTATCAGCAGCAGCGGCTGAACGGATATAACTGTTCCGTTTTGGTCAGACAGATCTCACAGAATGTACGCCAGCAGCTTGCGGCCATCGACGATTTTGTCTCACAGGAGGTACACGGCATTGTTCTGGCTCCCTGCAACGCACCCGAAATCGCCCGGAAAATCAATGAACTCTATGATATGGGAATTCCCGTTGTCACAGCCAATACGGACATCGATCACTCCCGGCGGATCGCCTATGTGGGCAGCAATTATTTTCTCGCCGGGGAGACGGCCGGCGGACTGATGGGGCTGATGACCAAGGGCGACATTCATGCGGGCATCGTGATCGGTTCCCGCCAGATACTCTGCCACACCGACAGACTGGCGGGGTTTCAAAGCTGCGTCGAAAAAAAATATCCGCATATCCATATTACGTCCATCATTGAAAATCAGGACGATGATGTGGAGAGCTTTCATCTGACGGAAAAGCTGCTGCAGGAAAATCCGCAGATCAATGCCCTTTATTTTGCCGCAGGCGGGGTTTACGGCGGATGCAGGGCCGTGATCGCACAAAACCGCCAGCACACCGTCACCGTGATCGCTCACGACAAGATGGATAAAATCCGCAGTTTTATCCGGGACGGTATCATATCGGCCACCATTTGCCAGCAGCCCTTTATACAGGGTTCCAAGTCACTGGATATTCTGTTTAATTATCTGATGGCCGGCGAATTGCCGGACAAGGAATTGAATTTTGTCGCAGTCGATATACGAATCGCGGAAAATGTATAAATAAAGAGAATTTTATTGTAAGATTTTTTTCTTTATAGTATAATGTTTTTATATGCTTGGGGTAAAAAATTAGGAGGGTGTTTTTATGGAATTAAAGGATTTCATGGACTTATCGAAATTACAGAAAATACAGGACAAATTCTCTGATTCTACCGGTCTGGCTGCAATCGCTGTCGGCATGAACGGAGAATATCTCACAGAAGGCAGTAACTTTACCGATTTTTGTATGAAATATACACGCGGCTCTATGGAGGGTAACAGACGCTGCGTGAAATGCGATAACGAAGGGGACGGAACTTACTTCTGCCATGCCGGACTGATGGACTTTTCGATTGACATTACGGTAAACGGCGAAAAGGTCGGTTCCGTTATCGGCGGACAAGTGCTTCCGACTCCCCCGGACGAAGAAAAATTCCGCAAAACGGCTCAGGAACTCGGCATTGATCCGGATCAGTATGTACAGGCACTGCGCAAAGTACCGGTCAGAAGCGAATCGATGATTCGTTCGTCGGCCGAACTGCTCAGTATCGTTGTTAATCAGCTTGTCAATCTGGAATATTTCAAACATTCCAATGCGGGCCGTCTGAATACGCTGCAGGAAGAAATCAATCATTCCACGGAATTGATTCAGGCCATTAACGATAACACCAGCCACTTAAAGACGATTGCAAACCGCCAGAAGATTCTCTCTCTCAATGCAAGTATCGAGGCAGCCAGAAGCGGGGAAGCCGGCGTGGGCTTTGCAGTTGTTGCCAAGAGCATGCAGGATCTTTCTTCCCAGTCTGCCGTTATCTATAACGATATTGAAAAAAGCGTGGCAGAGATTACCAAATCCACATCCAAACTTTCCGCACTTTTTGAGGAAGGCAGTCTGTAAAAACACCGCAACGATTATACATAAAGGACAGATAACATACAAAAGCTGTTATCTGTCCTTTTTTATCGCATCAGACCAGATCAAAACAGGACAACAGATACAATACGGTCATTAAAAATCCGATACAGAACAAAAGCAGTCCAAACGACATACTGCGGGAAATCATGGTATTGTATTCACTGACTGCACTGTGTAAAGCAGCCAGTTTATGCTCCCACCGCTTCCGGTAAACAGGTTTTTTCTCTTTTCCGACGGCCCGAAGACGCCGGACCCCGTATTGTATATGATCCATCACGGAACCGAGCAGATGGGTCACAGGCGTGCCTTCCGGCAGTTCATATGGCAGCGGACTGTCACGAAACACACTGCGGCGCAGGAAAACAACCACGCCGTCCGTCAGGCAGTCCGCCGTCCGGCAAATCAAAGCGCCGAAAAACGGCAGAATCTTCAGCAGCATCGGGCGATACAGCAGATTTTCCAGTCCCACGCCCTCACGCATCCGGTTACGGTACTGCCGCCCGGCGCTGCAGGGACGCATCAGCAATGTACGGACAACGAATCCGTAAAGCGCCGCACCGATCAACAGTGAGATGCCGGCGCCGGCGAGATTTTCCGCAGACAGATAGCGAACTGCTGCCGCGGTTTCCGTAACGCCCATAAATCCCTGCCCCATATCCGCAAGGACATCCAGCGTCAGATGCGGAACGATTCCCGGTATCACCGTCGCAAGGGCGCTGCATATAAGCGCAACCGCGCTGAGTCGGCTCATATAACGGCCTTTCATGCCGTCATATGTTTTCTGCAGGGCGTCATCGGTATTTTTTTCGACAAACAGGCAGACATAAAGCTTTGTCATATACGCCGCGGTCAGACCGCCGCTGATCAGAAACAACCATTCCAACACCGTTACCTGTCCTGCGCTGTAAAAGAGCACCGGAAACAGACCGCTTTCCAGCCCTTCCCCGTACTCCACAATACTTTCATGGAGCAGTGTCTTACTCACATACCCGCTGAAAAGCGGAACACCGCTGAGTCCCAGCGCCCCGGATAAAAAGATCAGATGCAGAAACGGCTTATTGCGTCCGAATCCGCGGATCCGGTTCAGCTCCAGCCGGTGCACATTCATATACACCACACCGGCTGCCAGAAAAAGCACCAGCTTAAAGAGCGAATGGTTGACCATATGGAGCATCACGCCCCGTACGGCCAGAATGTTTTCGTCGCCAAGCAGCCCGGCCATGCCAATGCCCACCAGAATAAACCCGATCTGCGACAGAGACGAGCAGGCAAGCGTCCGCTTCAGATTGACGGAAAGCAGCGCCAGCACGGCGCCCCATACCATCGTAATCACACCGAGGCTTACCATCAGCGCACCCCATGCGCCGTTATGCCAGAACATCCGGCAGCTTACGATCAAAATCCCAAAGATACCGGCTTTGGTCAGAATCCCCGACAATAACGCCGAAGCAGGCGCAGGCGCCGCCGGATGCGCTTCGGGCAGCCAGATATGGAGCGGAAACCCCCCTGCCTTCGCCCCGAATCCGAACAGCAGGCAGATGCCCACCGGCCAGAGCAGACGCACGTCGGAGCGGCTTGCCGCCAGCAAAAACAGTTCTTCGATCCAGACTTGTCCGTCCGCTCCCGCACCGGCCATAGCCCGAAGCAAAAACAATCCCATAAGCAGCACCAGACCGCCAATTACCGCAATCGCCAGGTATGTTCCGCCCGCCCGCAGCGCCGCCGGCGTTTCCTCCTGTACCACCCACACATAAGAAGTAAAGGACATAATTTCAAAAAAGAGAAATGTGGTAAACAGTTCTGTCGATAAAAATACCCCTGCCGTAGCTCCAAGCGTAAAAAGTAAAAACATGCCGAACCGATTGCGCCGCTTATCATACGCCATATATTCTACCGAAAACGCCGTTGCCATCAGCCATGCAAACCCGGAAAGAAGCCCATACACGAGCCGGAATCCGTCAAGTCCGAAATACATTCCTGTCTGGCAGAAAGAATGCCATCCAAACGTAACCGTTTCCGCATCAGCGGCATGCAGGAACAGATACAGAAAAAGCAGAAATTCCGTCAATGCAATCCCCACCGCCGTATATGCTCCCGCACGCGGACTGCGCCTGCCGATTCCGTATACCGTCAGTCCCCCCGCAAAGGGAAATAACACACAGAGCAGGAGAAGCGGATTTCCTTCCATTCCCAATAATGTCAGCCATTCACTCATTTTTCCACCTTCCTAACAGATTCCTTCCACAGCCTTCGTCAAAAATGCCATCAGTTTCGCGCTGTGCAGGCCCAGAAACAAAATCGTCAGTGCAAAGAGTCCCAGCGGCAGCAGCATATACCAGTTGGGATCACGAACGTCCGCAATCGCCGTTTCGTCAAAATCCGGCGGCGTAAAAAACGCCCGGATAACAATGCTCAACAGATAAATTGCCGTCAACAGCGCCGATATTAGCAGCGCGCCGATTCCCGCCAGCGCCAGCGGACTGCCGAAATCCACGGCAGCGGCAGCCAGATACCATTTACTGATAAAGCCTGCCAGACCGGGTACCCCCATCAGCGCCAGCGCAGAGAGGGTAAAAATGCCGAATGTCCACGGCATTTTTCTGCCAAGGCCGTCCAGCTCATAGACATATGTCTTTTCCGTTTTATAAATGACTGCGCCAGCACAGAAAAACGAGCATATTTTCATTACCGCATGGCAGACCATATGCGCCAGCGCTGCCGTCAGTCCAAGCGGCGTCATAATTGTCACGCCAAACAAAATATATGACAGATTGCTGATCGTGGAATACGCCAGCCGTCTTTTCAGATGCGTTTCCTTCAACGCGCGGCTGCAGCCGTATATAATTGTGAAAACCGTAATCGCCATCACTGCCGTCTGCGCCCATGTCCCGCGCAAAAACGATGTCCCGAAACAATAATAGGTCAGACGGATAATTGCAAAAGCTCCCGCCTTCACGACTGCCACTGCGTGCAAAAGCGCCGTAACCGGCGTCGGCGCCACACCGGCGGATGGCAGCCAGGAGTTAAACGGACAAACCGCCGCTTTGACACCGAATCCCAGAAACGCCAGCACATAAATGAACAACAGCAAATCCGTGCGCCCGCCGATTTTTATCAAATCCAGGGAACCGCCCGGGACAAAATCCGGCGAAGCGCCGTACACGATCATAAAAATCAGTCCCAGAAATCCAAACGCTGCGCCGCCCAGAGAATAATACAGATATTTCCTGCTGGCCAGAATTGCTTCCCGTGTCAACGTATGCATGACAAGCGGTACCGTTACCAGCGTCAGCAATTCATAGAAGAAGTACATTGTCATCAGATCTTCCGCAAAAGCAATTCCAAGCGTAACGCCATAGGTCATCGTATAAAAAAGAAAAAAGCTGTTTTCATTTTTTTCGTGTTTCATATACTCGACGGCATAGAGTGTAGCCAATGGCCAGAGCGCCGCAACCAGCCCGCCAAAGACGCGGCTCATGCCGTCAATGCGCAGCGAAAGCGTCAGATCGCCCGTAAACTTTACGACTGCCAGTTCAGCGGACGGCGGGTTCGCCAACAGCGCAAACACGAGCAGTGTATTGACAAGCACCAATCCTTCCAGAAAAAGTATCCGCTGTCCCCTCTTTCGAAACGGCAGCAACGCAGTCCCCATACCTGTCAGAACCGGGAGCAGAATAACAAATAACATCATAATCGGTTTCATTCGACTCTCCCCTTTCTACCGCACAAATGCTCTGGCAACCACAGAGGCAATCGATGTAATATAATCCGTCAGTCCCGCCGGAAACATGCCCATGCCGATCGCCAGCACGGCCAGTATGATAAGAGGCGCCAGCATCACCGCATCGGCTTTTATATTCCCCTGCTGCCCTCCGGTAAAGCCCTCTCCCGGAAAAAAGCCGTGTATTGTCACCGGCAGCAGATAGTATGCGGTCAACAGTGCGCTGACAAGCAAAACAACCGGTCCGAGCCAGAAAACCACGGCAGACAGCCCGCTCGCACCGCCCTGCATCTGCATTGCCCCCGTCGCCAGATACAGCTTACTCACATAACCGCATGCCGGCGGTATCCCGATCATGGACAGGGAAAAGAATGTATAACACCAAATCGTCACCGGCATCTCACGGCCAATACCCCGCAGCTCGTCTGTATTTGTCTTTTCCGTCTTTCTGATTACCGCACCGGCACAGAGAAACAGGCCGCTTTTCATAACCGCATGAAACACCGTATGCAGCAGCGCTCCCGTAAAACCGACCGGATGCAGCAGCGCCAGACCAAACTGAATATAAGAAACCTGACTGACTGTGGAATACGCCAGCCGCCTCTTGAGAACCTTCTCCCGGCATGCCAGCATGGAACCCATAAATACCGTAAACAGCGCCAGAATAATCCACGCCGTCTGTACCCACGTATGCCTGATAAACGCCGCGCCGAATACATAATACACGGTGCGGATCAGACCAAGCACGCCGCATTTGACGATCATGCCCGATAAAACCGCGGAGGCCGGCGCAGGGGCAACGGGGTGCGCGGCCGGCAGCCATCCGTGAAACGGAAACAAACCTGCTTTGACGCCGAATCCCATAATCATTAAAAACGCCACAAACAGCAGAAACGGTTCCCGTCCCTGTACCGTGACACTGTTTACAATTCCGCCTTCCGTAAAAGCCAGCGTATCCGTACAACCATGCAATATATAGATTCCGTATAACACCATATACGCACCGCAAAACGAATAAAACAGATATTTCAGCCCCGCCATCACCGCTTCCCGTGTACGGGTATGTAACACAAGCGGCATCGTCAACAGCGTAATCATTTCATAAAACATATAGAAGGTAATCAGATTACCCGTAAAATCAAGCGCCGTCAAAACACCGTAAACGATCAGATAAAATCCGTAGTACCGCTTTTCCTCCCGTTCATGCTCCATATAGGAAAAAGCAAATACCCCGCAGCAACACCATATGACAGTGCCAATCCCCGCAAAAAGCCTTCCCACCGCGTCGATATGAAAGAAAACGGGCAGCGTTTCTGTCAGCGCAAACAGTGTGCAGGTGTCCGCCTGCCCGAAAATCACCGCAAAAACCGACACTGCCGTCAGAAAAAGGCCGGCCGCCGTAAATCCCACTGTAAGCCGTCTGTTCCGAAAAACGGGAAGCACCAAAACAGCAAGTCCCATCACAATCGGAAGAAATATCGGAAGTAAAAGTATTGCTGATTCTTTCATCCTGTTCTCCTCCCTCTCTAACCAAACATTTTAAGGCCCGTCTCAATGGCATTTACAACGGGCTGTGATGACATTCCCAGTGCGATATTCAATGCGACGAACAAAACGATCGCCAGGGCATACAGCTTCTCTTTTTTCAAGGCAATGCCTGTAAATCCGCTGTCGGGATTGGGCGTATAAATGCGGATTACCGTTTTCATAAAATAAATGGCATTCAGTATCGTGCTGACTGCCAGAACGATCATTGTCGGCAGCAGTTTGCCCGTATTGCGGATTGCCGCCTGTGCAAACAAAATCTTGCTGATAAAACCGGCAAATATCGGCACCCCTACCATGGAAAGCGAACCGACGGTGAAACCGATGCCTGCGATCTTATTCCGGTATCCCGCTCCCGTCTGATCGATAAACCGTCTGCTGAATCCCGACACATCCGTCAGTCCTATGACCGCGATAAACAGCAGCGCCTTGCCGGCCGCATGTGCAAAAATATGATACACAGCCGCGATCATACCGGCCTCCGTCCCCAGCCCGATGCCCATATAGATATAACCGACCTGCGCCACCGAAGAAAAGGCAATCATTCTGCGGATGCCGCCCTCCTTGATCGCACTCAGCGAACCGAAAATCATCGCCAGCAGGCCAAAGACAAACAGCACATTGATAATATGCGTGTTATTGAACACCTCAAAACCGATCACCCGGTAAATAATCTTGATCAACAGAAAAATATATCCCTTGGAAGCCAGACTGGACAGTATTGCTGCGGAAGATATGGTGGAATATCCGTAGGCATCCGGCAGCCAGGCATGAAAAGGGAACAGTGCACTCTTGATGGCAAGTCCCACCACCATCAGTGCAATCGTAATCACAAGCGGAATCGCATAGGTTCCGTCCGCCAGAATCCCCCTGACACTCTCCTGAATATTGGACATCAGCAAATGCCCTGTCAGATCATACAACATACACAGGCCAATCAGCAGAAGTCCCGAACCGACGAGACTCATAATCATATAGCGCGCTGCCGCCGCCAGCGTCCGGCCAATCTGCCGTACCATAATCAGACCGCAGGCCGCGATCGTATTGATCTCCACAAACACATAAGCGGTAAACAAATCGTTTGTATAGACTAGGGCAAGCAGCGAACAGAGCAGCAGATTGACCAGAATATAATATAAATTGTGCCGGCTCTCCTCGACTTCTTCCATCAGTTTCTTACGTCCGCCCCACATGGAAAGCAGCATAATGATACAGAAAAAAAGCGCCATCGCCGCTTCCAGCACACCTGCCCGGATCTCATTGCCCCACGGAGCCGGAAAATGTCCCATCATATAGACAAAACATTCCCCCGTCACCAACACATAACGCAGCACCAAAGCCGACAGTACTCCGGAAACCGTGATAACCGCCGTATTGACCCATCGCGCCGCCCGGCCCGGCAGTACCGAGCAGACCGCGCCCGAAAACAGCGTGAAAACAATGGAGATAAAAGGAAAATTGCGAATAAAATCCATTGCTTACTCCTCCCGCTTCATAATCATGGAGATCCGGTCCAGATCCAGCGTATGATACCGCCTGTACAGACGAATCGTAAGTGAGAGCATCAGCGCCGACACCGACACCGATACGACAATTCCCGTCAAAACCAGGCCGCTTGGAATCGGATTGATATACGCTTCCATGTTCCGTACGCCATCCGTTACAATGGGCGCCGCCCGGCCCTCGATATATCCTTTTTCCGCAAGAAACAGATAAACGGCGGAATCCATGATATTCAGGCCGATAATTTTTTTCAGCAGATTTTTCTGTAAAAGCAGGTTTCCGAATCCGATGCCGAACAATATCATCGAAACCACTTCCAGCATATTGGCCAGTAAATTGCCACCCATTTCAAAATCCCCCTTTTCGGAACATCACATAAAAGGCATACATCGTACAGGCAACGACCAGCCCCACGGCAATATTCAGCGGCAGTATCAGGCCGCTGCTGAGAATCGCCCCCGGCGTTCCCTTCGGTATGATGTTCTCCAGATGGTTCGCTCCCGTATAAAATGAATAACTTTTGGCAATGCAGTAAAAGGACAGGGAACCAAAACTGACCCACTTATACGTTTTTTCCGTAAAAAACCTCTGTGTTTTCTCAAATCCGAATGCATTCAGATACAGAATCAGGCCCGCGCCGATAATCGCCCCGCCGGAAAATCCGCCGCCGGGTCCCAGATGCCCGTTGAGTATTACATAAATACCAAAAATAATAATGATCGGCACGAGAATATATGCTGCCATCTGCAAAATCGCATCATTTTTGGGCTCGTAATTTCTGTCGTTTATCTCCGCATCTTCCAGAGAATACGCCATCTCCTCACCTGCACTGCCCTTTTCTTTCCTTTTATGATCCGTCCGCAGCAAAATCAATACCGTCACCGTTGCCACAAACAACACATGCGATTCGCCGAGCGTATCAAAAGCCCGATAATCCAGTATCATACCGCTGACAATATTGACCGCGCCCGTCTCGTCCAGCCCTTCTTCGATATATCGTCTGGATACCTCGTTGTTGACCGGCCTGTCCGCAACGCCGATCGGCGGCAGATACGATACGGTCAGAAGCAGCAGATAGATCAAAATACCACAGAACGCGATACAGGCGCCCTTATAGAGCAGTTCCAGATAACGGACACTCCTGCTCTTTTTTCTTCCATACAATTTATTCAACAGGGCATTTTTTTCCCGCTGCCGCCGCCGGGCATCTTCTTCCGTATCCTCATACGGCTTCTGCGGATGCATTTCCACTTGATCCAGATACCGGTCTTCTTCCGCGTTCAGCCATCTGAAGAAGCGGAACGCAAATGTTTTCCGGTATTCCTGTTCACTCTTCTTCCTGCTCATGTTTCTTTCTCTTCTCTCTTTCATCAACGGCATGAATCTTTTTCAGCGTAACAAAAAACAAAATGCTGGTGACACCCGCACCGACAGCCGCTTCGGTTATCGCCAGATCGGGCGATTCCAATATCACCCAGATAATCGACATTACAAGACTGTACGACATATAGATCAGAATGGAATTCAGCAGATTTTTGGACAGACTGACGGAAACCGCACAGCATACAAGAAATCCCATCAACATGTATGTAAATACCGTCATTTCTTTTCCACCTCCATATGCGCCTCGGGATTTTCATTGGTAGCCGCCTCCAGTCTGGCAATCAAATGAGAAGACACCGGGCTGGCACACCAGAGAAAAATAATAATCAACGCCAATTTCAGCGTCGAAAAATGAAATCCGTTTATAATCATCAGTCCCAGAAGCGAAACGCCGATTCCGAACGTATCGCCAAACGCCGCCATATGCATCCGGTTCAGCACATAGTCGTAGCGGTACGCTCCATACAATTCAATGGCAAAGATCACAAGCCCTGTCAGAAGAAAGAGCATCCCCGCGATAAAACAAACCCATTCAGCCATTCTTTTCCTCCTTATCCCGGCTCCGCCGCTCCCGGTAAACTCCCATATACACTTTCGTAATAACGATAACCGCCAGGAAGCTGACCATCGCATAGATCAGACAGACATCGATCAGGTAACTTTCCTCCATCATAATCGCCAGAATGGCAATCATAACCATAACCATCGTTCCCATCATATTCACCGCCACGATACGGTCTGCCACGCGGGGACCGAGCACCGCCCGCAAAAGGCAGAGCATCAGCATAACCGCCAGAATAATCAGGCAGGTTTCATATACAAAATGTTTGATTTCCGCTAATGCCATCATTTCACTTCACCTTTTCCAGCCTCTCCAGTTCTTTTGCAAAAATACCGTCCGCAAGCCCTTCCGCCAGTGTTTTATCCAGACAATGCACCACCAGTTCATCCCCTTCCAATGATACGGTGATCGTCCCCGGTGTCAGCGTAATGGAATTGGCCAGCAGCACCCGCGCCGCTTTCGTCTGCAAAGAGGTCCGAAACCGGATAAGAATCGGCTCCACGGCATTTTTTTCCGAAAAAAGAAGCTTCATCGCCGCAATATTTGCTCTGATAATCTCCACGATCAAAATCACAAGATAGCGAAGCAGCAAAAGACTGCGCTTTGTCCAAATCATATCTTTTTGAAAACTGAAATCCATAAATTTGCAGATAAACGCATACATACAGGCGGCGATCGCCACGCCAAACCAGAAAATCTCCCAGGTAAAGCAGCCGTTGAAAACGATCCAAAGCACCAAAAATATCACAAACATAAAGTAACCTCCGCGAAAAGGAGCTGCACACATTCGGTCAACCGAAACATGTGACAGCCCCCCTGTCCTTATATATGATCCAGCGCGTCTTCCAGCTCCTGTCTGGGTACCGCGCCTGACACCGTAAATATTACTTCTCCCTTACGAAAAATCATAAAGGTCGGAATCGACATAACTCCGTATTTTTCGGTGACAGCCGGATTTTCCTGCGTATCCAGTTTTCCTGTCTTGACTTTGCCGTCATACTTTTCCGCCAGCTCTTTTACGATCGGCGCCATCATCTTGCAGGGAACACACCAGTCTGCGTAAAAGTCCACAAAAACCGGCAAATCAGACTGCAGCACTTCCGCATCAAAATTTTCGTCCGTAAATTTGTACTCCATAATTTTCCATCCTTTCTATGACTGTTTTTTTATTGTGTGAATATTTGATTGATCTATACCTCCCGCGGCTTCTTTTTTCCCCGTCGATATAAAACATACTTACAGATCGGATTGCCGGCGGCCGAAAACCGTTCCTCATATTCTGTCATCACATTATCCTGCATCATCACCGCATCTCCGTGCAGATCGTAGGTGAGCCGTTCCGTCTCCCAGCCTGCCAGCTCTGCCTCCTCCACCGCGAAATCAAATAATCCCCGGTTGTCCGTCTTAAATTCCACTCTGCCGTCCGCACACAATATCGTGTCATAACGGGCCAAAAACACGGCGGAAGGAAGACGCCGTTTCGCATGACGGTCTTTCGGCCATGGATCGGAAAAATTCAGATAAATCCGCGATACCTCTCCCGGTGCAAAAACCGCTTCCAAATCCGCCGCATCCATGCAGACGAAACAAAGATTGGAAAGCGGTTGCTCCCTTCTTTTCTGTACGGCCCGCAGAAGGACACTTGTATACCGCTCAATGCCAATATAATTCACATGCGGATGCGCCGCTGCCAGCGTCATCAGAAACTTTCCTTTTCCCATTCCGACTTCGATATGAACGGGATTCTCATTGCCAAAATAACCGCGCCAATGGCCTCTGTGGCTCTCCGGCTCTTTCACAACAAAAGGGCAGGCCGCTATCACTTCCTGTGAACCGGGAATATTTCGTAAACGCATATCATATTTTTCCTTATTATAATATATTTTCAATTTTTGTATTATACACCACTTAAAATGGAAAAGCAATTCCCAACAACAAGAGATTATGTTAGAATAGGAAAAAGATAACAGTAATCAATGTAAAAGGGGAAATAACAATGCCAATTATGCCGATACAGGAATTAAAAGTACTAGATATTATCAATGGCTATGAAGTCCGTCCCGGATTTTATTCCCAAAACGGCGCCACCGCACTGTCCAACAGTTGTGTCAATTTCACGGTACAGTCACAAAACGCCACTTCGTGTGAACTTCTTCTCTATAACCGGGGAGAAGAAGATCCCTTCGCTGTCATTCCCTTTCCGGAACGTTATCGCATCGGAAAAGTATATTCCATGATCGTATTTGGGTTAAATATTGAAGAATTCGAATATGCCTATCGTCTGGACGGTCCCTACGATCCGGAAAAAGGACTGATCTTTGATAAAAACCATATTTTACTGGATCCTTACGCCAAAGCGGTCGCCGGCCAGAGCGTTTGGGGGATCACTTCCAATCAGAACGGCTACCGCGCCAGAGTAGTTCGCAATAACTTTGACTGGGGCATTGAAAAACAGTCGATGATTCCCATGGAAGATCTGGTTATTTATGAACTCCATGTACGGGGCTTTACCATGGACAAATCGTCCGGCGTAACACACCGGGGAACCTTTTCGGGACTACGGGAAAAAATTCCCTATCTGAAGGATCTGGGGATCAATGCTGTGGAACTGATGCCCATCTTTGAGTTTGATGAGACAAGGGATAAGCGTGTCGTGGACGGCCGGATGCTGCTCGATTATTGGGGCTATAATACGGTGGGATTTTTCGCCCCCAACACAAGCTATAACTCAGACCGCGAGCACAACCGCGAAGGCACCGAACTCAAAGAAGTAATCCGCGATCTGAAAAATAACGGTATCGAAGTGATTCTTGATGTAGTGTTTAACCATACGGCAGAAGGAAACGAACGGGGCCCATACATTTCTTTTAAAGGATTTGACAATAATATTTACTATATGCTGACACCGGACGGCTCCTATTATAATTTCAGCGGCTGCGGCAATACCCTCAACTGTAATCATCCCATTGTGCAGCAGATGATTCTGGAATGCCTGCGCTACTGGGTGACAGACTATCGCATCGACGGATTTCGTTTCGATCTGGCTACCATTCTGGGACGAAACGAAGACGGTTCCCCGATGAACAATCCGCCGCTTTTAAAGCAGCTCGCTCTGGATCCCATTCTGGGCAATACCAAGCTGATCGCAGAGGCCTGGGACGCCGGTGGCCTGTATCAGGTCGGCACATTCCCCTCCTGGAACCGCTGGGCGGAATGGAACGGAAAATACAGAGACTGTCTGCGCAATTACCTCAAAGGCGATCTGTGGGCCGCACCGGAAGCCGCTCTGCGCATTATCGGTTCCCCTGATCTGTACAAAAATTACGGGCGGGGCTATGACTCTTCCGTCAATTTCCTCACCTGCCATGACGGTTTCACACTCTATGACCTCTATGCCTACAACATCAAACACAACGAGGCCAATGGCTGGAATAATACCGACGGAACGGATGATAACCGGAGCTGGAACTGCGGTATCGAGGGAGAGACGGATGAACCTGCCGTCATTGAACTGCGCAACCGCCTTATCAAAAATGCCTGCGCTGTCCTGCTGTGCAGCCGCGGTACGCCCATGTTTCTGGCCGGAGACGAATTCGGGAACACACAGTTTGGAAATAACAACAGTTATTGTCAGGACAGTATTATTTCCTGGCTGGACTGGAATATGCTGAAAAAAAATCATGATATATATGAATTTTTCCGCTTTATGATCGCTTATCGGAAACAACATCCTGCAATCCGCATGGACCTGTGTCATTCCGGAACGGGCTACCCTTCCATCAGTATCCACAACGGGGCGCCTGACCGGTCCGAGACAAGACAGGATACGAGAACACTCGGTGTTTTGTACACCGGCTACGACAAAAAAACGGAGACCGAAGATATTGTATATATCTGCATCAACGCATATTGGGAACCGGCATTGATCCGCCTTCCTTATCTGCCCCTGCATTTTTCCTGGTATTTGTCTGCCAATACGGGCGTGCCTTATCGGGAAAAGCCTTATTATGAAGAAAAGGAGAGCCCTGAGATTGCCGGTGAATTTACCATGAAAGAACGAAGCGTTGCGATCTTTACGGGAAGGAGAGCACGATGAACTATATCGTATTTGATCTGGAATGGAATCAAAGCAATTCTCCCGAAGGAGAAATCAAAGAGATTCCTTTTGAGATCATTGAGATCGGCGCTGTCAAACTGGACAGCGAAAAAAAGATAATCGGCCGTTTCAATGAACTGATCCATCCCCGCGTATACAAGGAAATGCATAAAATCACCCGCAGCCTGATTCATTTACAGATGAAAGAACTGGAGAAAGGTGATGAATTTGTACCCGTGACAGAGCGGTTTCTGGAATGGTGCGGCACCGATTCCATGTTCTGTACGTGGGGACCTCTGGATCTGACAGAACTGCAAAGAAATATGGCATATTATCATATGGAACCGTTATGCCGGAGTCCCCTGCCCTTTCTGGATATACAAAAACTGTTCAGTATCGCTTATGAAGATCAAAAGTCCCGGCGCGCTCTGGAATATGCCGTGGATTTTCTGCACATCGAAAAGGATATTCCTTTCCACAGAGCGTTCAGTGATGCCTATTATACCGCAAAGGTACTGGCAAAGCTGGATGTCTCTCTGGAAAAAAATATTTCCTTTGACCTGTTCCACAAGCCTGCCTGCCGAAAAGAAGAAATCCATATCACATTCGACAATTACGCCAAATATATTTCCCGAAAATTCGCGGATAAGCAGGAAGCCATGAAAGACAGGGAAGTGTGCAGTACCAAATGTTATCACTGCCATAAAAATCTCAAACGCAAAATACGCTGGTTCACCCCCAACGGAAAGCATTATTACAGCCTTTCCTATTGTGAACAGCACGGTTATATGAAAGGAAAAATAAGAATTCGAAAAGACGGAGAAGAAGACGGCGTATATATCGTAAAAACACTGAAATTCATTTCCGAACAGGATGCGGATAAAATAAAAGAACGTCAGGAACATGCACGCGTACTCCGCAAACTAAAACGGCAGCGTGCAAAAACTTCCTGAACGTTTTGTTTTCATAACCCTGCAAAACAATCAGCCTTTGACAAAGCAGAATCGCAGCTGTCAAAGGCTGATACTTTAAAAGTCAAAATCATCAAATTCGGAAGGAAACCGTTTTCGTTTTTTATGTCTGTTTCTGACCTTTCTCCGTTTCGCAAACTGATAATTATTGATGACCGCTCTGATAACGAAAATCAGAATAAAAAATCCGGCAATCCCGATGATCCACAAAATCACAACTCTCACATTGACAAAAACTATTTTTTCTTCCGTTTCCGGCGAAGCGTCTGTTTCTTCTTCGGTATCCGCCGGCTCTGTCTCCATATTCTGACGATCTTCCAGATCAAAGGTGTTGTCTGCCTCTCCTTCGGCCAGATCAACCGTGGCGCTGCCCACCGGAATCCCGTGATACGTATACTGAATCGAAGCCACGGAAGATTCCGATTCCGTATCATAAGTCAGCTCGGAATCCATATCCTCAAATACCGCCGTAATAGGAATCACCACACTGTCGGAAGGATTGATGGAAAGAATCGGTTTGGATTCTCCAAACACATCACTCTCCGTCTGGAAAAAGTCGTGATTTTCCACCGTATATTCTTTCTCATTGGCAGCAATATTTAATTTCTGAAAATTGGCAAAACCATATTCAAACAGGCTGATTGTGTCCTCGAACTGATGCGGCGTCTCCTCCCGCATAACGACACAGATCAGACGCATACCGTCTTTTTCCGCACAGGATACAAGCGTCTGCCGGGAGTCCTGTGTGAAACCGGTCTTGCTTCCCACCACATACTCATAATTATATTTTCCGCCGGGAAACAAAAGCTGATTATGGGTATTGGCATACAAATCATCATCCGGCTGCGTCGGTGACTGCGGAATATGATACGTCGGTGTCGATGACATCTTACACAACAGTTCGTTTTTAAAAAATTCCTTAGCAATCAGAGCCAGATCATAGGGACTCGTATAATGCTGTTCATCGTGCAGACCGTTTGTTGTCACAAAATGTGAGTTCTGACATCCCAATTCCTTTGCCCGCTCATTCATCAGCTTCACAAACTCTTCCATACTGCCGCTCACATGCTCCGCAAGAGCATTGGCCGCCTCATTGGCGGAAGCTACGAGAATTCCGTAGAGACATTGCTCCACCGTAATGATTTCCCCTTCATCCAGACCGATATTGGAACTGTCGCGCGGAATGCTGAATACCGCTTCATGGGACATCACCACATCTTCGTCCATCTGGCACCGTTCCGCGCCGATCAGACATGTCAGGATTTTGGTAACGCTGGCCGGATACAGTTCTTCATGGATATTTTTTGCGTATAATATCGTTCCGGTTTCCGCTTCCATCAAAATCGCGCCCTGAGCTCCCACCGCCGGACCGTCCGGCCATTCCTCATAGCTGTTTGATTCGATCGGCAGCGCCCGCCGCGCCTCTTCCTCGGCCTGAAAATCTGTGGCATAAGAAATCAAACTTTCAGCGAGAACCGTATGGGTAAAAAGAAAAACGCCCATTCCTAATATCAGAAGACGTTTTCGCATTGTTTTTTTCATTCACTGTACTCCCGGGGTTTTTGTGTGAAAACTATTTTCAGTTTATCATAGCGCAGAGGAACGTGTCAACAGTACAACCGGTAAATGTACAAAAGAGTAAATCCGAACAAGATGCTGTCTGAAAACTCTCTGCAGTACGATGGAAGCATTTCCTGGTCTGTCAAATGAGAAACGCCGAAAACTTTGAAAAATCAATGTTTTCGGCGATGTTTTCAGCGTCGCTAAGAGGACTTGAACCTCCGACCTACCGCTTAGGAGGAAAACTTATACCTTGCCCTGCGGTTACCTTACACCTCTTTTCATGCTCTTT
>CAJUCC010000053.1 GCA_910585205.1 uncultured Lachnospiraceae bacterium | reverse complement strand
GAAGGGTATGAGAATAGTGGGAAAAAATTACACCAGAAAAAGCGATGGACATACCACAACCACGTTACATGTGTCTACAGAATTCTCTGATTTCTACAAGAAGGAGTCAGAAGGAAGGTACTGTGAAGGCCAGTCGGTAGAGACAATCTACATTGGAGAATACGATTCCACAAAATTATCTGTAGGATCAGAAATTGAAATTTTTTACGGCAAGGCGATACAGATGAAATCAGGAGGTATTTTCCAACCGATCAGAGAAATAAAACTGATCAAGTAACTATTAATAGCAACAAATGCAGGCGGAAAAAACTTCCGCCTGCTGAAAGGAAACACTATGAAGGCATTACTATATTTAATGCTGCTTCTGGCAGCAATTCTGTTATTGGGAGCAGGTTCCTTTTATATAGCCTGTTTTATTGTAAAGCTATGGACAGGCTGTACAATGGAGCAGGCCGGACGAAAAATACATAACCGCATCAATGGGAAAGTTGTCTATTCATTTCCCACTGATGCCGGCTTTGTGGAGGAAGTATGGGAAAATATCCGCTCTATTATTGGCGAATCCCGATTTCAAGAATTGCAGCAACTGTCAACTACCAAAATAAACAGACCGTTATTATATTTCGGTATAAAGCGATGCCTGCCGTACATTGAGGTGTCGGTTTATTATTTAAATGAAAACGAAAAACGTGTTATAAGCCACGTACTTAAAAACACGGTCGCACTTTATCTTAACCTATATGGATACTGTACGCAAATACTGACAAACTGGACAATACGTCACGATCTCTCTATGCCTGTATTGTCTATCAGTTATGCAAGAAACGACGAGGAAAGGAGAAAATTAAAAATTCTGTATCAATATATGCAGAAGAAAATAAATGACAAGAATAATTACCCTACTGATGATGAAACAGGGGAAAACCTGTATGGATAGTTTCATGCTGGGATACGATCTGATGTTTTGGAGTATGCAGGGGATTAAAATTCCCCTGTATGCTTCGTCATGCAGCCATTTAATTGTTGTCGGCGGTTCAGGTTCCGGCAAAAGTACAAGTATGCTGTACTGGCTCTACAAGATGAAAAAACATTCCTGTAGGCTTTATATTGCCGATTTTAAGGCAAGCCATGAGTTTACAGGGATTAGTGAACATTTTTCGGAATTTGAACAGTGCTATGATGGAATAAAAACATTCTACCAGCACTTTTTAAATACACCTGAAGGCGGCGACGGCACTATAAAAATCCTGCTTATTGATGAAATAGCAGGGCTGCTTATGCACTATTCGATGAACAAAGAAAACAAGGCAAAGGCGGATGAAATTAAGAGTATCATGAGCACTGTTTTAATGCTGGGAAGGTCAAGAAAGTGTTTCTTATGGCTTTCCATGCAGCGGTATTCTGCGTCTATTTTTCCTTCTGCCAGCGGCAGCGCAGACAATTTCCATATATGCGTAGGCCTCGGAAGGTTATCTGTCGATGGACGGAAAGGTCTGTTCGCAGGAGAACATTTTGAAGGAGAAGACGATCTGATTTTGGGACAAGGCCGAGGTATTGTGTTAATTGACGGCCAGCCATTACGATCAATCATTATCCCCAAAGTGTCAAAGGAAAGATTGTTAGAACTATTACAAAAATGAACTGGAATAAAACGATACTTCCGGCGGCATGGCGGCGGCGAAGCCGTAAGCCTGCCGCTTCTGTAGCATATCCTCCGGCATAATCTAATAGCCGGAGGATAATGTAATATTACAAAAAGGGGATGATCTCATTCAATATTTTTATTCTGTCAACGACCAAAATGGATTCATCCATAGTATAGATAATGTTATCTATGTCTATTACCTGAAAAACTACAACATGCAAAAAGTTGCGAATGAACTAATCGCCATACGCGAAAAGAATGATTGTCCCGGATGGGAAAAATTAAACTGTTCCCCATGCAGCAAATACTTATGGTATAGCAACATTGTTCACATAGATGCTATTCATATTTCCTTTGGGAAAGCCCAGTCATTTGATAAAGCAGCGCGTACATGGGACATACTTCCTATGCTGCGTCTGGAAGTAAATCCCAATAAACATCATGATAAGGCGGTATTTCAGGATGTTATGAACTGGCTCAGAAAAAACTGTACAAGTGGCATCCTTAAGAAATATGATTATGCAATCGACGTGCCTTACTCGATCAATAATATTCATATTTACGGTTCCCAAAAAGAACCCGGCCTGTATAAAGGTACAATCTACAGAGGTCAGAGACAGCAGCATGGATTTACAAAAATTTATGATAAGAAAAAAGAACAAAATTTGGAAGACACCGATGAACCCCTGACAAGGATAGAACATACGTTAGTACCGGGCAAGCCTTTAAGCCTTGAAAAAATATTCATCCTACAATCCGGTAGTTCGGAAAAAAATGCCGATGAACTGGACAGCCTCAATCGCTGCATTGTTACCCTCTGCCTTGCTTTGCAGTCCTGCGGCGTAGATTATGAACCCTACATAGCAAAACTGAACTACCGAAGAAGAAAACATATACAACCCTATCTACACGAAAATACCATCGAGCTAAAATATGACGATTCTGTCATAGATTCCCTGCTAAAGAAAGTAAATGAACTGTTTGACGCCGATATAGCGTCAGATGTTGCAAGCACACAAGAAAATACAAACGACTTTATTGAACTGGATGACTCCGCTGCTCTGCCATTTGACTGAAACAATGGCTATAAAATATCTCTTCGGGGACTATTATGGAAAAAAATCGAGAATCAGACAAAGAATTATTGCTTTTCCTCCTGCAAAAATGTAATATGACACTAGAGGATGCAAAAAGCGAACAGGAGGAAATGACCAATAAACAATATATAGAAAAACATTTTGAATACAGTAAACCCTGGCAGGGAAAAGACGGCAGGTGGCGCACCTACCTTCCCGATGAGAGTAGAAAGGAAAAACGGCGGCTTATCGCAAAAAGAACCCTTGAAAATCTGTACGCTGCTATTATTACTTTCTACCGGGAACAGGAAAGCGGCTTAAACAACCGCAAAATTACCTTGCGCACCTTCTACCAGTCATGGCTTGAATATAAGAAACTCAAAACGACATCCACTATGTACATATACCGTATTCACAATGACTGGCAGGCTTACTATCTGAATGATACGATCATAGACGTGCCCCTTTCAAAATTGAATTATGACAGGCTGGAACAATGGGCACTGAAAAAAATCAGAGAAAAACAACTCACCAAAAAGCAATACTACAATATGTCCATTATCATGCGTCAGTCTCTTGACTATGCGGTACAAAAAGGCATTATTGAGATTAACCCATTTCAGAATGTTAAGATCGATCGCAAACTGTTTACCATGAAAAGAAAGCCTGATGATGAAACGCAGGTCTTTCTGACTAATGAACAGCCAGTGATCGAAGCGGAAGCCTATGCAGATTTCAAAGAAACAGAAAGCGTTGCCTGCCTTGCCATCCCGCTTCTGTACCAGACTGGCCTGCGCCTTGGTGAGATAGTAGCCGTCAAAAGCAGCGATATATCCGGCAATTACCTTCATGTACAGCGCATGGAAGTACGGACAAAAGAACAGCTTCCTGATGGTTCTTGGTCTGTACAACGCTACAAAATCGTGGAGCATACAAAAAGCGATGCCGGGGACAGATTGGTTTATCTTTCCAAAACGGCACGGACAATCATCGCAATGGTTGAGCAAAGCAACCATGAACACGGTTATAAAGACGATGGTTTTCTGTTCTTAAACCAACAAGGGCGCATCCATGCCCGATGTATTGACACGCGGATACGCAAATATTGCCGCCACGCAGGCATCATGGAAAAAGCCTCCCATAAGGTCAGAAAAACTTATATCAGCACATTAATTGATGCAGGAATTAATATCAACGAAGTGCGCAAACAGGCAGGCCATGAAGACGAGCGAACAACTTATAAGAATTACTGTTTTAACCGGATGGAGAAATCTGAAACAGAATCATCTTTAGAAAAAGCACTGGCACGCTAAAAATTCCTATAAAAAGTGTAACCATGTGTAACCAAGCAGATTTCAGGGTAAAACAAACGGAAATGCTGATAAACTCAACATTTCCGCTTCTTTCAAAAGAGCACGAGACGGGATTCGAACCCGCGACCCTCGCCTTGGCAAGGCGATACTCCACCACTGAGCCACTCGTGCATATCCGTCCATTCCTAACGGACAACTAATACTATACTATACCGCGCTCTGTTTGTCAACCATATTCTGCAATTTTTCGTGCAAAAATTTAAATCACAGCTCAGCTCACTTCGCTTTGCCGCACTTATGACTCATCAAGTGTACTGCAGCACTTCACGCGGTAAATCGCCTCCAGAGACGCATTCACCTGAGCCTCCAGTTCCGCATCACCCTGAATCCTTTCCAGCATACCCAAATATGCCGTCTGAATCCCTTCCTCTACATATAAAAGATGGGCGCCGTTCTGCCAGGCTTCCAGACACGCATCTGCCAGTGCGTCTTCCTCTCCGCTCACCTGCACCGTCACAAGCCCTTCCTCCGTTCTCTCCCCCAGCAGCGACGGCAGCGTTACCGTGCGAAATGTTCCTTCGCCTTTGTCAGCGAATTCCATATTTATACCATAAACCGACAGATCCTCCGCGAGCAGTTCGGCCTCGTCATCCATAATCAAAAAGAGCTGATACTTGCTCTTGGAAATGGTATCTGTCAACATCTGGGTGAACTGTTCTGCAGACTGCACGTTTGCAGCCGCGTAAACAAAGCCGCCGATCGGGAACTCTGCAAGTGCATTTTCCGTCCCTTCTCCGGCCTTCACTGCCAGATCGACACCGGTAAGCGCTTCCGGCGTCGTCAGAAACAGCCCCGCCACCCGATCTTCCAGCGGCATTCCCGCAATGCTGGCATTCACCATTTCATCCAGAAGATCGTCCTCCGTGTAAGATTCCGCTTCCTGCTCTTCCGCGCCGTCTTCCTCTCCGCTCTGTTCCGCTTCTGCCATTGCCGCCATCTCTTTTTCCAGTTCCTTCTCGTGCCGCTTATCGGAAATCCATCCGGTGACAAACCGCACCGCAAAAAATATGCCGGCTGCCACACAAAGAATCAAAATACACAGCGTAACATATGACAATACCTGATTGCGTATTCTCCGCTGTCTTCTCAGTTCTCTTCTCGATGCCGATGACGATTTTTTCTTTTTGGCCATGTACACTATCCTTTCGCTGCAGACTCTTCTTTTGTGTATACAAATTTATGCGATATACAGACATTATACTTGATTTTTCTGCCTGTTGCAACCGTATGAAAAAGAAGCGAAAGACAAATTTCAGACAACAGCGAAGGGAGTATGTTCTGATTCCGAAACATACTCCCTTCTAGTATACACTGTCCAATGGATGATACCTCCCTATTCTCTTTTTTCTCCCATTCGTCTCTTTCCACTTTTTATCTTTTGTACCTTTGTACTGCAGTGAGGTTCTTATGTAACTGCACTGAACGTTATCTTATGTACTTGAGCGAATGTTTTTCCTCTGTGTCTTTTGTTTCTTTTTCCCAAGTGCTTTTACTCGGTTGTCTTTTGTTCTTTAACTTACGTTTTCGGTGGTCCGTACCTCTCTTTCCTTAGATTTTATCTATGTGAATGTTTCTCTTTTGTATGTACTTATTATAGCATAGCCGCGACAAATGTCAACACATTTTTATAAAAATTTTTAAATTTTTACAAAATTCTCCAATTTTCTCCCTTTTATCTGGAACTTGTCAATGCAGTTCCAGTTCGTGCGTTATCAGATACCGATCCTGCTGCAACTTTTCCACGTTCAGATTCAAATGACAGGACTTGGCGCCGACACTGCGCATCGCTTCGATCAGATATTCGTCCTTATAACGTTCCGTGTCATACGCTTCCTCCCACTCGTCAAAAAGCGCTTGCCCCTCGATCACATTGGTGAACGAATACGTCCCGGCGCCTCTGTGCATAATCTCGTCAAAACACGCATTATAATAATCCGGCAGGCTGCGGAGAACGGCATCATCGGTAAAGCCCGCTTCCGCACTGCTGCGGCGGCCGTCCGCATTGCCGTCACCGGCGTTCCGGTATTTTTCTCCGTTACAGGGCGGCAGATTGACAGACAATTCCTGTCTGACATGGGTACCGGCATAGTCCGCATCCGTCTTATTAAAATAATCATAAGTCCCCGTGCCCGTTTCCGTGTCATCCCATGTCGTATCGACATTATAAAAATCGTCTTCCAGCTTTATAATATTCCAGGCGTGGTCTTCTCCCGCAAAGCCGGTACAATAATAGCACGGAATGCCAAGCTGCTGCATCAGATACTGAAACGCTCTGGCATATCCCGCGCAGACCGTCCGGCCGTTTACCAGTGCACTGTAAGCGCTCTGGTTCATTTCCGCGCTTCTGGCATACGAAACGTTGTGCAACAGCGCATCGTGAATAAACCGTTCTTTGTCATAATCACTTCCGAACGCCGATGCCTGTGAAATCAGTTCCTGCGCCGCATCCTGAAACGCAGCGTTTTCTTTTTCCAGATTCCGCGCCGTGCGGTTGAACTGCAGATCGATCTCCACACACTGGCCGTTCCCCAGATGCTTGCATGCGTATGCCGTGTCCAGCCAGAACAGTTCGGGGTGATCGTTATAGACAGCGGAAATCACATTGCGCAGCTTGCGCGCCGTGATGGGTTCCACCGGTGCAAAAGCGGGATTCAGAACTTCCGCATTGGCATAGATCTGCCTGTAGATGCGCTGTCCGTTCTCGTCCAGCATATTGTAATAAGGATAAAACAACGGATCAAATGTCAGGCCGTCACCGGTCTCTCCCGTGTCAAGGCCCGCAATCAGCTCCTGCGCTTCTTCCTCTTCGATCTCGTTGTCACTGCCTTCGATCTCCTGATAACCGTTTTTCCCGGCCACTTCCTCCGGTACGGAAATCTCCGATCGCTCAGGCGCTATGTATACAGCCGGCGCTCCCGTCTCCTGCGCGCCGCCGGATTCTTCCTCCGCTTCCGTCTCCGCTTCTGCGGGCAAAGGCACAGCTGCCCCACCCGGCGCTGTCCCGCCCGTATTCGCGCCGACTGCAGTCGGCGCAGCGCCGGAATCCTGCAGCCCGCTCCCCGGCCCTCCGCCGGTTCCGTCCGCAGTCGCCGTTACCGCAGGCTGTCCGTCGGGATACAAAATCTGCACAATCCGCTCGGTCACTTCCGGTTTCCATGCACAGACAAACAGCAGCGCCATCAGCATTGCCGATAACAGTAAGATCAGATTCAAT
>CAJUCC010000052.1 GCA_910585205.1 uncultured Lachnospiraceae bacterium | reverse complement strand
TAGCAGATAGCTTCAAATATTGGCAATGAATTGGTTGATAAAATGGCCGGCCGCGCCGATCGACGCCGCATCAAATTCCAGCACGCCATAGCTGAGGTACACCGTGTCTTTCAGATAATGGTCGTAGGCCTCAACTTTTTCCCGGATCATCCCCATATAGGGCGGCAGGTACCCCGCCAGTTCCCCGCCCAAAATCAGATTTTCGTCAAAGCAGGTCATCAGATTATGAATGGTCAGTGCCAGATATTCCAGATATTCTTCCCAGGCAGCCGTATACGCCGCCGCTCCCTGCCGCAGACGTTCAAAAAAAAGAGGCAGATCCCCGTCCGTCAGGGCGCTCAGATTATCCGTGGAACAATACGCATTGACACAGCCTTTCCGTCCGCAAAAGCACTGCCTTCCATGAGGAACAAGCGTGAGGTGCCCGAATTCCCCCTTTCTGCAGTTGATTCCGAGATCCACGGGCTCATTTCTGCGAATCACGGCGCCGCCGACAGACGAGGCCAGATTGAGGTAGACAACCGCGTTGCCGAGGTGCAGGTCATTTGCGGCCGCTGCCCCCGCGCACACGGCTTCTCTCTGCAAAACCGCCGGATAAGGGAACCATGTTCTGGCAATCTCATAAAAATCCCATGAGAGATCCATTTCCTCGTGTAAGCCATAGATCTGTGTGCCGCTCTCGTCAATAATGGCCGGGAGCGCATATCCGATTCCCAAAATCTTTTCCGGCCCGATCCCCGTCTCTTCGATCGCGGAAGCGATAAACCGCTGCAGCCATTCATAGGATGCGGGCTGCCCGTGAATCTGTACCCTTTCATGCTTTTTGCAGACAGGCTCCATGGACAGATCCACAATGGCCAGGTCCACGGAACTTCTCGCAATGTTGACGCCAACCGCATACCTGGCATCTTTATTACAGCGATAGCCCATCGATTTGCGCCCGCCGTTGGAGTCCATGGCGCCGTCCTCTCTGGCAAGCCCCAGCGCCTGAAGGTCTTTCAGCGCGCTGGTGACAGTCGGCACCGTGAGTTCCAGATCATGTGCGATCCTGTTTTTTGACACAATATCGGCTTTCAGCAGATAGCGCAATATGTCGTTTCGATTTACTTTCTTAATCTCGGCGTTACTCAATCCCATCTCATCTTCCCCTTACTCCGTCTGCAGTTCGCTCAGCCTTCTCATAATGCCGCGACTGCTGCTGCCCATAATCTCACCGAATGCCTGATAGACAGCATATAGTTCCGTATAGCGCGCATGGCTTGCGCCGTCCGGCTCATACACAATGTCTCTGACTTTGCTCATATTGCGGACCGCTTCCGCATAGCAGTCATAACCGCCCTTCCCGGCGCCGGCGGACAGTGCGGCATAGATCGCGGAGCCGAGCGCCGCCGTCTGCTCGCTTCCGGCCACCTTCAGCGGTTTTCCGAGTACATCGGCATAAATCTGCATCAGCAGCGGATTTTTCAGCGCAATGCCGCCGCTGCAGATAATCTCCCGCACGGAAAGGCCGTTTTCTTCGTAAAGCGCAAGAATCCGTCTGGTGCCGTATGCCGTCGATTCTATCAATGCCCGATAGATTTCCTCCGGCTTTGTGTTAAGTGACAGGCCGATCAGCGCGCCTTTCAGCCCGCCGTCAACAAACGGCGTCTTGTTTCCGTTCCACCAGTCAAGCGCCAGAAGGCCGGAACTGCCCGGCGCAATCCGGGCGGCCTTTTCACTGAGGAGTGTATGAATATTCTGTCCCTTCTCCTCCGCCTCCCTGACCAGGCAGGGCGGTACACAGTGATCGACAAACCATCCGAACAGATCGCCCACCGAGACGAGGCCCGATTCCAGCGCATAATAGCCCGGCACAATGGCATCCTTCACGCCACCCATAATCCCGCTCCCCGAACAGGGCGTCTCACTGAGCCCGACCATAACGCTGGACGTGCCGAGCACCAGCATAGCCTGCTCCTTCGTACCGACGCCGCTGCCGGGAACGCCGGCATGAGAGTCGATAATCGTCGGCGCAACAACCGTTCCCGCGCAAAGGCCCAGACGCGCCGCCCACTCCGCCGACAGCGTGCCGGCTGTCTCACCGACCCCCGTCACCCGTCCGGCTAATTTTTTTTCGGTAAAGGAGGCAAGCCTCGGATCAAGATCCGTAAAAAATTCCGCATCGGGATACCCTTCCCGGTCATTCCACCACGCTTTATAGCCTGCCATGGAACAGCTTCTTGTGTGGCTTCCCGTCAAAACTCTTGTCAGCCAGTCTCCCGCCTCCAGAATCGCGTCCGCCGCCTCGTAAAGTTCCGGATCTTCCTCCAGCATTTCCAGCACCTTGGGAAGCAGCAGTTCCGGCGAAACCTTTCCCCCAAACCGGGGCGCATCCGCCAGATCTTTCTCCTCCAGATAACGGTTGATCCGGTCGGCATGCTTCTGCGCGCCATGATGCTTCCACAGTTTTACATACGCATTTCTTCTTCCCCGAAATGCCTCTTTCTCACACAGCGGAACCGCATCGCCGTCAACCGGCAGCATCGTACAGGCCGTAAAGTCAATGCCGATGCCGGTAATTTCCCGCGGATCGACACCGGACTGCCGGAGAAGCTCCGGTACAACACTGTCCAAAACCGCGATATAGTCGGCCGGATGCTGCAGCGCCCAGCCGCCGGGCAGCGCCTCCTGCCCCGCGCAGAGCGTCGTATCCATCACGCCGTGGTCATATTCTCTGACAGCGCTGGCAAGCACCGCGCCGTTTTCACAGGCCGTCAGGATTCCTCTCCCTGACAGCGTACCATAATCCAGTCCGATTGTATATTTTTTTTTCACTTTTTCTCCCTCCATCTTTTAAAAAGTATTT
>CAJUCC010000051.1 GCA_910585205.1 uncultured Lachnospiraceae bacterium | reverse complement strand
TTCTTTAGCAAAAAAAAAGAAACGGAGAGGGTGGGATTCGAACCCACGCGCCCTTGCGGACAAACGGTTTTCAAGACCGCCTCGTTATGACCACTTCGATACCTCTCCGGGTACGCTCTCTCGCCAGCGCAAGACATATTCTAGCAAACATTATTCCTGATGTCAACAACTTTTTTCATTTTTTTTCATAATATAAAAATAAGCGTTCACAATCCGTCAGGGCCTGCCCGCTTACCATGGAAACCGACACAATATCATGCCGGCACAAGCGCCTGTTATTCCCGCAAAAATCCCTCTGCCACAGTCAAATCCTCGGGGGTCGTAATCTTGATGTTCCGGTAGGAACCCTCGACCAGTCTGACGCGCGTATCGGAAAAGCGCTCCACGACCATGGCATCATCCGTCACAGCGACGCCCGCCTGCACAAGTTCCTCCTCCTGCCGCAGAAACGCAGCGTACGCATCCCGCACCAGATCACAGGCAAAGACCTGCGGTGTCTGAATCGTCCAGACCAGATCGCGTCTTGGCGTATCCTTCGCATACCCCAGTTCGTCAGCCAGCTTAATCGTGTCCTTGGCCGGCATACCGACCACACAGGCCCGCTCTCTGCGCACCGCAGTGTATGCCCGCTCCAGAATTTCCCCGGTTACAAACGGTCTGGCGCCGTCATGGATAAAAACATAGTCACAGTCACGGAGCGCACGCAGTCCGCACGAAACGGAATGGTATCGTTCCCTGCCGCCTGCTACGATATGGCTTACCTTGCAAAAGCCGTATCGCTCGACAATCTCTCTGCGGCAATATTCGATTTCCGCCGCACCGGTAACGAGAATGATTTCATCGAGAAAGCTTTCCTCAAATGTCTTCAGAGAATAATAGAGTATCGGTTTGCCCCGCAGCAATAAGTACTGCTTCTGTGTATCGCTTTTCATCCGGCTGCCCCGGCCGGCCGCCAGTATAATCCCCGCAGTTTTTGTTTTCATTATCGCTCTCCCAGTTTCAGGTTGGGAACCGCATTCAAATCCAGCCCGCTTCGCCGTCCCTTCCGGTATTCATAATACGCCGCAGCCCCGATCATCGCCGCATTATCCGTGCAGAAAATCGGGGAGGGATAATAAAAGGCAATTCCCCGCTCTTTACAGGCCTCTGCAAACGCACCGCGCAGCGCGGAATTGGAAGCCACGCCGCCGGCAATGGCAAATTTCCGAAACCCATACGCCTGCGCCGCTTCCACCCCATGTGCAACCAGCACATCAATCACAGCTTTCTGAAAAGAAGCCGCCACATCCGCCCGGTTAATCGTCTCCCCCTTCATTTCACAGCCGTTTAGATAATTCAGCACCGCCGATTTCAGACCGCTGAAACTGAAATCATAAACCGCTTCCTCGATTTTTGCTCTGGGAAAATGAATGGCATTCGGATTGCCCTCACGGGACAGCCGGTCAATCTTCGGGCCGCCCGGATACCCCAGGCCGATGGCACGCGCAACCTTATCAAACGCCTCTCCCGCCGCATCATCCCGCGTTTGTCCGATAATCTCATACACACCGTAATCTTTTACAATGACAAGATGGGTATGTCCGCCGGAAACAACCAACGCCAGAAACGGCGGCTGCAAATCTTTATTCTCAATGTAATTGGCATTGATATGTCCTTCAATATGATGAATCCCGATCAGCGGAAGCTGCGCCGCAAAGCAGATTGCTTTTGCCGCGGAAACGCCAACGAGCAAAGGCCCCACAAGTCCGGGGCCATACGTTACGGCAACTGCCGTTATTTCCCGCAGCGTCATACCGGCCTGCGTCAACGCCTCCGTTATGACCTGATTGATCTTTTCGATATGTTTCCGCGATGCAATCTCCGGCACCACACCGCCATACACCTGATGCAGTGCAATCTGGGAAAATATAACATTGGACAATACTTCCCGGCCGTTCTTCACGACCGAAGCCGCCGTCTCATCACACGAGCTTTCGATTGCCAGTATATAGATGTCTTCGTTCATTCGCTGTCTTCTTTCCGGGATTTTCTCCCCATATGCAGCAAAGCAGAAGCAGATTCACTAAGAAGCTGCCGGCTGCTGCAGTCCATTGGCATCATCCCAGCCGAATATCTTCCAGTGCCCCTCTTCGTCTTTGCGCAAAATAAACACTTCCTCTACCGCCTCCAGGCTGCTGCCCAGACGAAGCGTATACGTACAGAAAATGCCGGCACACTGCCGTCCGTCTTTTGTAAAGTATTCCACATCCGTACTGTTGGATGTCTTGAAGCTGGATACCGAAACGCCGCGGGTTTTATAGTCCGTCACATCGTCCCGCAGTTTATTGATATATTCTTCGGGCTGAAACGCCACCAGATCGCTGTCATAAATTTCGAGCACTTTTTCCGCAAGCTGCTCCAGTTCTTCCTCCGTGTATTCTTCATTATAAAGGCACTGCATGATTTCGCTGTAGTACCGCACTACTTCTTTGGGTGTGGCGGGATAATTCCGGGACAAATCGCGCAGGAGAACTTCCTGCACCTTTGTCGCATCCACTTCCTCATCCTTCTCGGTTTTGTTGGAAAGATAAAAATAATAGCCGGCCAACATACACACCAAAAGCAAAAATACAATCATTCCCCTGGTACTTGCAAACCGCTTCATATGCTCGTCTCCCCTCTGTATCGCTTTTATGCTTCTTCAAATACAAGTTCTGCCGTTTTCCCGTCTTTTCCCGCAAAAGCCGCGGGAAAGATACGCCGTACCTGCGGCATAAATTCTTCCGCACGCACAAGCGACGGACTGAAATGCGTCAGCCAAAGCTCTCTGACATCGGCCTTTCTGGCCAGATCGGCCGCCTCGTAAAAAGTCATATGCTTATATTCTTTTGCCTTTTCCCGCTTCTCCGGTTCGCCGTACATGCCTTCACAGATAAACAAATCGCTGCCGGCCGCATGGGTAACAATGCCTTCCGTCGGGCGGGTATCGGTCACATATGTCACCTTCAGTCCCCGGCGCGGCGCGCCAAGCACCATATCCGGCGTGTATCTGCCCGTCTCCGTATCGACGATTTCCCCCTTCTGCAGACGGTTCCAGTACTTTTTATCAATTCCCAGCGCCTGCGCCTTTTCCAGTTGAAATCTTCCGCTGCGCCCGATACTGACACAATATCCATAACATAAGACATTATGGTTGACCCGAAACGCTTCGATCTTCAGACCGCCGACCGAAAAGCTTTCTTCCGGCCCGGTAATCTCCCGGTACACAATCTCAAAAGGCAGCTCCGGCGCAATCACCCGCAGCGCATTGACCACCCGCGTCAAGCCCTTCGGACCGATCAGTGTCAGCGGTTCGGTGCGCTCCGCATTCCCCATTGTCAGAAGCATACCGGGAAGCCCGCTGATATGATCCGCATGATAATGCGTAAAACAGATCACATCAATCGGTTTGGGACTCCATCCCTTTTCTTTCAGCGCAACCTGTGTCCCTTCTCCGCAGTCCACCAGCAGGCTCATGCCATTGTATCGTACCATCATAGAGGTCAGCCATCTGTAAGGCAGCGGCATCATTCCCCCGGTTCCAAGCAAACAAATATCCAACATATCGTTCCCCGTATCGGATTCCCAATCCGTTTTATAAAAATTCTGTCTCTTCCCGTATCTCCGCCGGTATCTGAAAGTCTGCTGTTATGCTATCGTAACAGGATTCGCACAGATCAAAGCAGTGCGTCTGTCCATCTTTCCGTGAAAAAAAACCAAAAGGTGCCTCCACCCTGATACAGCCTTCTTTTATAATACCGTTTGTCACCGTTATCTTTCGTCCGCAGCAGTTACATCTTACTTCCGTCAATACCCTGCTCTCCTGTTCTGAAAACTTCCGCATACTCTTTCCTCCTTTATATTAGTACGCCGTATCCCCTTAAGAAATATCCAAATTTCCATGAGAAACCACGCACAATATCATATACCAGAAAAGTATAGCATCCACAGCATTCAAAATCAGTGGTAATTGTTCCTTATTCTGCCTGCTTTTTCCACATAATCAGCGCATCCTCCGCCGGTTTCTCATAATACCCCGGCCGGATGCCCGCCGAAACAAATCCTGCCTTCTCATACAGATGAATGGCAGCCGCATTACCCGCTCTCACTTCCAGCGTAAAAGCCGCAATTCCCCGCCGCATCCCCGCCGCCAGCAATTCCTCCAGCAGTTCCCGGCCAATATGCCGGTTGCGGCAGTCCGGGTGAACCGCGATATTCGCAACATCGGCCTCCGGGCCGATGCAGAGCAAAACCGCATAACCGGCAATCCCGCCGGCCGTTTCTGCCGTCAGGCAGATATATGCTTTCGCGTCCAGCGTTTCGCGGAAAATGTGCTCCGACCACGGCACCGAAAAACAACGGTTCTCGATCGCCAGCACTGCTGCCAGATCGGCTTCTTCCATCTTACGAATCATGTGTTTCTGCCTTCTGTTCTCTTTCCAGCCGTTCGCGCTCGGCCTGCGACATGCGCAGATATTCCGGCCGGTGCGCTGCCGCGCTCTCCCAAATACCCTGCCGGTATAACACACATCCATAGACACCGACCGCCGCCGCACTCTGCAGGCGTCTGTGAACAGGTGCAAAGGAATACGGCACCGTCAACTGATCGGCCAGCGTCTGTGCAAAAACCGGAACGCCGTCCCCCAGAAAAATCACTTCTCTGTCATATGCGTTACAGCAGCGGATAATCTCCGAAACCGCTGTTGCACATTGCTTCTTTACGATCTGCAGATCATATCCGGCCGGACGCTGCGCCGTATTTTTGACAAATTCATACAGTCCTGTATAGACCTGGCTGCGTCTGGCATCCATGATCGGACAGATCAGCTTGTCCGTGCCATACATCTGATACGCCAGCGCATCGACTGTGGGAACCGGAATAATCGGCTTTTCCAGCGCCAGCCCCAGCCCTTTCGCCGTAGCGCTGCCAATCCGCAGGCCGGTGAAGGACCCCGGCCCCGCCGCCACCGCTATGGCATCCAGCGATGCCGGATCCAGCTCCGTTATCTTCCGCACCGCGTCCAACATCGGAAGCAACGTCTGGGAATGTGTCTTCTTATAGTTTACAGTATATTCCGCCGTCAGTTTGTCGTCCTCTAACACAGCTACGGACGCTGTCAGCCCCGAACTGTCCAATGCCAGTAATTTCATTGATAACCGCCTGTTTCCTTATATGTCATATATCGTCATGTTTCCGGTAAAAAATAATCCCCGGGCGCGTCCATTGCGATCTGCCGATAGTCAAATCCCCGGGAAATTTCTTTTTCTATCGTAATATGAATACAATCCTGCGGCAGTATGTCCGAGATCAGCTCTGCCCATTCAATCAGACAGACCCCTCTGCCATAAAAACAGTCCTCATATCCGATCTCGTCCATTTCTTCCACATCACCGATCCGGTACACGTCAAAATGATACAGCGGCAGTCTCCCGCTCTCATACACCTGCAGAATCGTAAAAGTCGGGCTGCTGACCGGTTCCGCAATGCCAAGTCCGGCGGCAATCCCCTGCGTCAGCACGGTTTTGCCCGTTCCGAGATCCCCCGTCACGGTATAGATCTGCCCCGGCTGCGCATGCCGGCCGATACGCCTGCCCAGTTCGTATGTCTCCCCGGCGCTGTTCGTCTCATATATCATAACTACCACCGTATCCTTACTTTATCCGGCGGCATGTGCGTGGAAATCATCTCAATCACGCGCGGGGTCATGGCTCCCATATCTGTGCGCGGAAATATCCAGGCATTGACCTTTGTATTATACACGATAATACTGTTTCTGGTCGAAACCGCCCGGTATATATTGTTCCATTCCTGAAGCTGGCTCTGATCCCCCTGGGATACCCGGATCCCTTCCTCATTCATACAATAAGAAAGCGGTTCCCGAAACGCCGGCGTGCTCTGCATCTGTTTCAGCGAACGGATATACAGACTGCACGGAAGATAGAGCAACAGCAAAAGGCCGGCCAGCAGATACAAAATATTCTGTGTACCAAAAAAACCGACAACCAAAGCCGCTCCCACACCGCTGCCCAGAATACCGGACGGCGTATTATATGTGTGATGCAGCATATAATCGTATAAAATATTTGCCGTGATCTTCGTCTGAAATTCCAGCTCCATCGTCTGACACACCTTTCCCTTTTGATCGCGCATCGTCGTGTATTATTGTAGACGTATTGGGGGAAATTGTCAATAATGGGGCGGGAAGATGCTTGAACGGAATCGAATCCTGTGATAGAATCAGGGCAAAAGAGTCCGATTCAAAAACCCGATTTTACATGAGGAAAACAAAATGGAAAAAGAAGAAAAACAGACGGTTTCCGTCCATGACGGCGTATCGCCAATCATCGTTACGGAAACCGAAGAAACCGCGCAGTTCCATCAGCTTTGGCATTATCTTGTCCCGCCGTCCGGCCGCGCCGCAACCGCACAGGGAGAGCTGATCCGCATCGCGGGCAGGGTCCAGCACGAACTTCTCGACAACGGCGGCATGAATTGGGACGATGATTTCCGCAAAATGCTGCGCATTGTTCCCCAATACCTTCGTCTTGGCAATTCTTTCAGTGAAGAAGACATCCGGTCGGCAGAAATCCTGACAGGTCTTTTGACCGCTGCCGGAGACGAAGGCCGTATTGACGATTTTCTGTGTTCGGCGCTGTGCGCATGTGTCGTTACCTGGGTACGACAAAACCCGACAGTGATCGCACCTTTGGAAGCGGATTATACCCGATAATTTCGTATCCGCAGGATCTTTTGGTTCTCAGGACATCACCCGCAGCGCCTCAATCGGGCTGAGTTTTGCTGCCTTGCGGGCGGGATAAATACCGAAAAACAGGCCCACGCCCGACGAAAATACCGTGGCAATCAGAATAATGCCGATATTCACGGCCGCCCGGAATCCGATCAGGCTGCATACGGCCTGCGCGCCGCCGATGCCGATCAGGATACCGATCAGACCGCCCACCAGGGTGATAATGGCCGATTCGGACAAAAACTGCAGCATAATGGAAGATGTCCGCGCGCCAAGCGCCTTGCGGATACCGATTTCCCGCGTCCGCTCCGTTACTGAGACAAGCATAATGTTCATTACGCCGATACCGCCCACCAAAAGGGAAATCGCGGCCACAAATACCACAAACAGCGTGATATAATTCAAAATGCTGCTCATCTGCGCCATATAATCATTAAAATCATCAACCTGTATCAGATTTTCACCGCGTACATTGTATTTGGATTCCAGCAGTTGAATCCCTTTTTGTGCGATCTCCGAGGAATATTCGGCCGATTCCGCAATCACAAGCATATCCGTCATATCACCGATATAAAAGCCAAAGTTCGAAAAAACCGAAAGCGGCATGTCGATATAAATCCTGTCCCCGTTCAGCATGTTCAGCATCGTTGATTCGCTGTCTTTGCGCACGCCGACGATCGTCATTTCTCTTGTCACGTTAAAAATAGTCAGTTCAATCGGCACACCGACCACATCCGTCGTGCCGAATAGCTGTCTGGCGCCGCTCTCCGTTATAACGCACACATCCCGTCCGGCATCGCAGTCATTCTGTGTAAAATATCCGCCGTGCAAAAACGCTTCTTTGGACGCATATTCCAGATATTCGTTCCCCGCCTGGATAACGACCATAATGTCTCCCTTGCGGCTGCTGACCGTGGCGCCCCAATAGCCCCACTTGGGCGTCACGCCGACCACATGCGGAACCTTCTCCTTAATCAGATCAAAATCATCTTCCGTAAAGCTCAGATAATTCCCGTCACTGTCTCTGTCATTCACATACAGATAGATCTGACCGCCGGCCATATCATTCAATTCCTGATTGATCTGCCCTTTTACACTGTTACCGATGGAAATCAACATAATAACCGACGAAATACCGATAATAATGCCGAGCATCGTCAAAATAGAACGTCCCTTATTGCTTCTGATATTCATCAGTGCAATCTTGACATATTCCCACATTTGAAACATAGTTTACCCCTTACATGAGCAACGGCTCAATCTGCATCCCCTCTGTCAGCTCCATCGAAGTATCCGTCAGGACAATGTCTCCCTCTTCCAGTCCCTCCACAATCTCGATGCTGTCTTCCGACGACAGGCCCGCCGTGACCGGATGTTTTTCCAGAATGCCGTCTTTGACAACATAGCAAAAATCCCCCGTCTGGTCGGTATTGACTGCCGCAATCGGTACGATCAGTGTATTCTCCGATTTCTGTGCATGAATTTTAACTTTGCCCTCGATTCCCAGATAAATATTATCGTCAGGATTTTCAATATGTACTTCCGCCGCCACCAGTCTTGTACCGGCATCGTTTTTCTCCGCCATCCGGTTAATTTTGCTGACGGTGCCCTCGTAAACCTGTCCGGAAATCTCCACTTCCGCCTTCTGTCCGAGTTCTACCTTTGCCAGATCATACTTGGACAGGGAAATATTCACCCGCACCGCATCGCTGCTCTCCAGTTTCATCAGCTTCGAACCCGCTTCCGTCACAAATCCATTGTTAATATCCAGTTCCGTGATAATGCCGTTAAAGTCCGCCCGGATACCGGCCAGCGCTTCCTCCAGATGCGCCTGCGCCTGTGCCTCGGCAAGCCGGCCTTTCTCAACCGTCGCTTCCAGTTCTTTTTTCTTGTAAACATCCAGAATCGCATTTTCGGAAGAATTTTTATCGGATTTCAGCTCATCCCGCAGCATTTCCAGATCTGCCAGCTTTTCCTGTTCGACAACGATCTGGCGCTCAATTTCGGTCAGTTCCTTATCGCCTTCCAGTTCATCCAGCTTTTTATTGATTTCCTCCAGCTCATTCATCGCCTGTGCCTGCGAGACATGCACGCCTTCCGTATCCTCAATATATGCCTGCACGCTGAGATTATTAATTCTGCGGTTGAGGCGGTATCTCTCGTCATAAAGCTTCAGTTTTTTCTCGGTTTTCTCATCCTCCACGTAGTACTGAAACTGTTTGATGAGATCTTTCTGAAACACGATCAATGTCTCAATATTGGCAAGCTGTTCCGAGGCTTCTCTGTAGATAGCCTCCTGCTTATTGCTCTCGGCGATGGAACTCTGATAACTGCTCTCGCTCGCCTGCGCATCCAGCGCATCGGATTTCTGCTGAAACTCCAGATCTTCCGTGTCATAGGCAAGCAGAATATCTCCCGCCTTTACGGCATCTCCCAGCTCCACGTTCAGCTCGGAAACCTTTGCCGCCATGGGCGCATAATATACCTGTGAGATCTCACTTTCCACCACGCCGCTCGTGCTGACCATCGTTTCTATGTCATCGCGCGTCACGGTCGTCGCCATGGCCGTCGGGGTCACGTCTTTCGTCTGTGCGGACCGGACATAGATGCCGCCCGCAATCGCCAGTACAATAACCAACGCCACTGCCTGTTTGATACGTTTTTTCCTTCTGGCAGGATTTTTCGCCTTCTTCACCTTTTCCTGACCGTCCGTAAAATCATCTTTTTTCCTGAATTTTAACATCCCTTATTCCCCTCCGCACATCGGTATCCATGTGCTCTGTCTATTCTTTTTCCTGCACAATATCTTCCGAAATCCTGCCGTCTTTTATTTTAATAATCCGTTTTGCCTGTGCGGCAATCTCGTTATCATGCGTAATTAAAATTACGGTCCTTCCCTCCCGGTGCAGCTCCCGCAGAATTCCCATAATCTCTTTCGTGGAACCGGAATCCAGATTGCCGGTCGGTTCATCCGCCAGAATCACCGGCGGCGCCTGTGCAATCGCCCTGGCAATCGCCACCCGCTGCTGCTGGCCGCCGCTCATTTCCGCCGGCTTATGCGTCAGCCGCTTTTCCAGTCCGACTTTTCGCAGTGCCTCCAGAGAAAGGGCAAGGCGTTCTTTTCTCCCCACATTCCGGTAAATCAATGGCAGTTCCACATTTTCCAGTGCCGTCAGGTTCTGAATCAGATTAAACCCCTGAAAGATAAATCCGATCTCTTTATTCCTGACATCCGAAAGTTCGTCATCCGTCATATGGGACACGTCCTGTCCGTGAAGCATATACGTGCCGCTGGTCGGCACATCCAGACATCCGAGCATATTCATCAGTGTCGATTTCCCGGAACCCGACTGTCCGATAATGGCTACAAACTCATTCTCATCCACCGTCAGGTTCACGTCATCCAGTGCACGCACCTCATTCTCTCCCGGATTATAAATTTTACAGATATTGCTTAACGTAATCAGTTCTGCCATGCCAATTCCTTTATGAATTTATATTTTCTGCCACCGATCTCCGTGCAAAGAGAAAGCGGGCATGTATTATTATACATGATAATTACTGTTTGCACAAAAATTCAGTGACAATTTCTGTGTCTTATATTACATCATAAATATGAAGAATGGAATCGGGAAATAGTTAATAGTTTCTTAAAATTAGACAGTGATACCGGTTTTCTTTCCGCCGCTTTGAGCGTTATCATAAAGCATTCCCGACAACCGCATCGCCGCTCGCTCGGTCACGCTTTCCCGGCTCCTGTGAAACGCCGCCACGCCGTGATGCCGGTACGCCATAGTCTCGACCCATTCCGGCAGATATGCGGCAAGCCGGTTCTCCCGGCGCAGTTCCTGTAATGCCTTTTCCTCTATCCCTCTTATTTTTCCCGGTTTCAGTTTCAGAAACCGGCCGATTTCTCCGACCGTTTTTCCCTCCATAAATCTGCCGGATATAACGGCCCGCTGTGCATCCGGCAATGCCGCCACCGCTTCCCGGAGGATCTCCGAAAGCTGCCGCGCCTCCATATCGTCCAGCACCGCGGATTCCACGTCCGTGTCACAGGCCACCAGATTTCCCACGCGCTCTCCGTCTTCTTCGTCCGCCAAAGTGCAGTCAAGGCTGCCGACCTGCGCCATCGCTATGGCCTCCTGCAGATTTTGCATCTGCCGCTCGTCCAGCCCCATGCCGCGGACCATTTCCCACTGTGCAGGCCTCCTGCCTTCCAATGTCAGAAAATCATTCTCTATCCTGTGGTACCGTCGTATCTTTTCCTGTTCATGCACGGGAATTCTGATCGTTCGACAGCAGTTGTCAATATAGCGCTTCATACCCTGTACAATCCAGTGCTTTGCATAAGTCAGAAACCGGGCACCCTGCTCTGCCCGAAATCCGTCAACGGCATCATACAGCGCAATATAGCCCTCCTGTTCCAGATCTTCCATTTCCGCAAGCCCCTGATAGCGCAGGGCAATGGCATGGATAAACCCTCTGGTCTGCTGCCAGAGGATCAACATATTTTCAGACACATCGATCCCGCTCTGTATCCGCACTGCAAGCTCCTCATTTGTCATACCTTCGTCCCCTCCCAGTCAAACAACGGCCTTACCGGCAGTTATCTGTGTATGTGTTTCACACTAAAATAATTGTGTTATTTTACTTTAACACATCTTTTTTATTGTGTCAACAGCATCGATAACTACGCCTGAAGTACATGGCATGGAAGACTTTTTTGTTGTGTTTATGCAGGTTATATGATAGCCTGAATATGAGGTGAGCGCATGACAATCGGAGAAAATATAAAACGAATTCGCAAAGCAAAGAATATGACACAGAAAGAACTGGGAGAAAAGCTCGGCGGGCTCTCGCAGCAGCAGATCGGACGCTGGGAAAACAATACGGATCAAAATCCCAAGCTGGAAACACAGATCAGGATCGCAAATGCGCTCGGCGTCCCCGTATCCCATCTCAACGACACGCTCGGATGGCTCAAAGAACCGGAATATATGCCGCTGGAAAAAAATCTGGAGCGGATCGGTTTCACGCTCGGGCACGATGACGACGGATTTCTTTGGCTTCATTACCCGGACGGCACGCTGGAAATCAGCATAGACGATTTGTCTTCTCTCGAAGATGACATGGATTCGTATTTACGATTTAAGCTGGAAGAGTTCCGCAGAAAACGCAGCGAAGACTTTCGGCCGAAAAAGAAAAAAACACCGGAACGGCCAAAGGATGCCTTTTGATAAAATATCTTTCGGCTGTCCTTTGGCCGCGTCCTGCTGCGCACAAATCTTATGCCGGTTATGTCGGTTCCGCCATCACTGCTTCATAAGGCCGTATCACAACGGTATTGCCCTCCATACGGATTTCCGGATAGTTCGTCAGCACCGTTTTCCGGATCCCGAACGGCAGTTCCACCGTTCTTTCCCTGTCGCTGAAATTCCCCAGCACCAGAAGCCGCTTCCCTTCCAGACTGCGCACATAGAAGAAAATATCGCCGTCCTCCTCCAGATACGGCTCATACGTCCCCTCTGCCAGCACATCGCCCCATTCCGCGCTCTTGCGCAGTGCGATCAGTTTCTTATAATAATGAAACACGGAGTTTTCATCTGCCATCTCCGCCGCGGCATTGATCTCACGATAATTGGGATTGACACCGATCCATGGCGTCCCCGCTGTAAATCCGGCATTTTCCGTATCGTCCCACTGCATGGGTGTGCGGGCATTGTCCCGTCCGGTCATATTGATGGCTTCCATAATCTCCTGATGGTTCCATCCTTTTTCCTTCAACTCCTCATATATATTCCGCGCCTCAATATCCCGGACCTGTGCGAGATCCTCCAGACGGATATTGGTCATGCCCAGTTCTTCTCCCTCATAGATATAGGGTGTCCCCTGCATGCCGTGCAGGAATGTCGCCAGCGCCTTAGCCGATTCCACGCGGTATATCCCGTCGTTTCCAAACGCGGAAACCGCCCGCGGCAGATCATGATTGTCCCAGAACAGACTGTTCCAGCCACATCCGTGCAGCGCCTTCTGCCAGTCGGTGAAAATCTTTTTCAGCCTGACAAAGTCTTTTTTCTCCTGCTTCCACTTTCCATATTCTTCCGAATGGCTGGCACAGATATGTTCAAACTGAAAGATCATCGAAAGCTCCGAGCCGTCGGGATTGCTGTACAGTTTCGCATTGTCCACATTGGCGCCCCACGTCTCTCCGACGGTGACAATATCATATTTCTGAAAGGCTTCCCGGCTCATCTCTCTGATGTAATCGTGCAGCTTGGGTCCGTTCTCGCGAATCATCGCATCCGGCACCTTGCCGATATTGTCGATGACATCCAGACGAAAGCCGCCAAGTCCCTTGTCCAGCCACCAGCGCATCATCCGATAAATGTCCCGGCGCATCGCCTCATTTTCCCAGTTCAGATCCGGCTGCTTTTTCGAAAACAGGTGAAAATAATATGCCCCTGCTTCCTCGTCCCATTCCCACGCCGGGCCGCCAAAGGACGCCTTTGTTTCATTCGGAAGCTGTCCCTTTTCGCCTTCCCGCCAGATATAATAATCGCGGTATCTGCTGTTTTTGTCTTTTCTGGCCTCCAAAAACCAGGCATGCTCGTCGGAAGAGTGATTGACCACCATATCCATCACAATCCGGATCCCCCGTTTCTCCGCCTGCGCGATCAGCTCCTCCATATCCGCCATGCTGCCAAACTCATGATAGATACCGTAATAATCGCTGATGTCATAGCCGTTATCATCCTGCGGCGACTCATATACCGGCGACAGCCAGATCACGTCAATCCCCAGTTCCCGCAGATAGTCCAGTCTGCTGATAATTCCCGGAATATCACCGATGCCGTCCCCGTTGGAATCCTGAAAGCTTCGGGGATAGATCTGATACACAACCGAATGTTTCCACCATTTTGTCTGTTTCATACTCGTTTTCCTTTCTTTCATCCGACCTGAATTTCTTACATTATATAGCAACCGCACGCTTTCGAAAAGGGCTGTTTTACAGGCACGCGAAACTGCCTGAGCGGCAACGTCCCCCTTTACTATTTCACCCGGAAATGATATGATATTTACAAATTTTACATATCGCCTGACGGCCGCCGGCGGACGTCGGGCACAGGAGGAACCCCATGCTTGCCGTTGCGAGAAAGACACAAATCAAAGATATTTTACTGGAAAAAAAGAGCGTAACCGTCGTGGAATTGTCCAAAAGATTCTCCGTCACGGAGGAAACAATCCGCAAAGACCTGCAGCAGCTGGAAAACGAAGGTTTTCTCTCCCGCACATACGGCGGCGCCTTTATACAGGACGGCGCCCTGAACGACATCGACCTTACCCTGCGCGAAACGGCTTATGTGGAAAGCAAAGAAGCCATCGCCGACAAATGTGCCGAATTGATCCACCACGGCGACTCCGTCTTCCTCGACGCGTCCACGACCGCTACTTTTCTCGCCAAACGGATTCGAAATATGCGCCTCACCATTGTGACCAACTCTCTGATGGCGATCGATCAGCTCAAAGACAGCGAAACCGTACATCTGGTCGGCATCGGCGGCATCTATTCCGCAAAATCCAAAGCCTTTAACGGCCGCGCCGCCGTGCAGGGCCTGAAAGAATACTTTTTCGACATGACATTTATGTCCTGCCGCTCTCTTTCCATGGAACACGGCATCACCGATTCGAATGAAGACATTGCCCTGATTCGTCAGACATTGCTCAAAAACAGCGCTTCGGTTTATGTCATCGCCGACAAATCCAAATTCGATAAAACCTCCTTTGTCCATATTTGTGATTATGAAAATATTCACGGAATTATCTCCGATTTCCGATTCACACCCGAATGGAAATCTTTTCTCGAAAGAAAACGGGTCCGCATCTTTGCATGCAGCGTGTAACCCGGAAAATTTTCCGCTCATACTATAAAGGCATTGCAAAACAGCGCCATATCACCCGTTTTGCAATGCCTTTATTTACGAAGTTTCATCAGAAGCGCAGCAGATTTAACCCGATGGCTTCATCGAAACGACGATCCACCACTGCGTCAATCACCTCGATCACCATCTCGCAGGTTGCGCTGACAACCGCCCGATTCAGATGTCCGCCAAAGACTTCTCCCTTTTCGTTGCCCGCGCTCATATGCAGATGACAGTAAAATGCGCCATCCATCGTATTGATTGTCCCTGTCAGAGATACAATCTCAAAGTCTCCTGTGAACTGATTGGAAAGATATTGCTTTTCATCCGTTCGAAATACCCCCACGGTAAACGCGCCAACCGCGCCCAATGCCCGAACAGAGGCCAGCCTGATCTCCTCCCGGGACGCAATCTCTTTTACCTGTTCCAGAATTTCCTCGCCTTTGTCAATCCGTGCGACAATCGTCGTTCCAAATCTCCTGTATTCCATATCGTCTCCCTCCACTCTTATCTCGTACTCTGCCGTATTTTCAGATCTCCGCTGATCCTGATTTTTACCTTTTTAAAGTCCTTGATCTCCGTCATATTCTGCAGCGTGGACAGCGCCATCTTCCCAAGCATCCGTTTATTGACATGGATCGTGGAAATTGTCGGTGAATAGATCGTGCAGAATGTAATATCGTCAAATCCGATCACGGAAACATCTTCCGGAACCGCATAATCCGCAATATTCAGCGCCTTCATCACCCCAATGGTCATTGTGTCATTGTCCACAAAAATGCAGGGCGGAATCCGCCTGCCCGCTTCGATATACCGCTGTGTCTGTTCAAAAGCGCCGAGCATGGTGGGCGGCACACTGAATACATTGTCCTCGCTGACCTTTACATCAAAGTATTCCAGCGCCTCAAAAAATCCCTGTTCCCGCTCAATAAAATTCTGTATCTTTACGTTGCTGCCGAAATACCCGATCTGATCGCCGCCCTGCCGCACAAAATGCTGAATTGCCTTAAACACATTTTCCTTATTGTCAATGGCCACACAGTTGCAGTCAAAATGCGGCATACTGTTGTCAACAATCACATACGGAATCGGTATCTTTTCCAGTACCGGATAGTCTTCCTCGCCCAACTCGGTTCCCAGAATCATAATCCCATAGAAATTGGAATAGTCAAAGCTCTCCAACGTCTCGGCAAGATTCCCCTCGCACATGGTAATATTAAAATGAAAATTCTGCTGCTGACATTCCATCTCCGCGCCGTCCATAATGGCGGAAACAAAATTCGTATTTTCTTCCAGAATGACACCGTCTCTGGAATACTTGATAAAAAGTATATTTCTCGTACCGGCATCATTTCTTTTCTGATGCCGGTACCGGTTGTCTTCCACCAACTTCAGAATCTCTTTCCGCTTTTCCTCACTGACACCCTTTTTTCCGTTCAGCACCAGAGAAACCGTTGCCGGAGACACACCAGCCAATGCCGCCAGTTCTTTTACCGTCATGCCATACCTCTTCCGTGAAATGTTATATCATAAAAAATGTTCATTTCCACCAGGCTCGACAATACCTCGCCAAGTGTTCATAGTATATCACATTTGTTGTCAGATAACAATTCACTGCAAAAAACTCCCGGGACAAGCAGTCTTTTCCATCCGGAATTCACACCGTAAGATAAAAAACGGAAAAGTCCGCAATACAACGATAATCCGGCAGGGATTATGCATCCCTGCCGGAAAGCCATACGCAATTCAGGACTTTTCCGCTTTCTGTCCTTCGATAATACGTGCGCCTGCCCCGGTTCCTACGCCCAGTCTCTGTATGCCTGCATCATCAGCATGGCAACTGCAGCGCCGGGATCTTCCAGTTCCCGGGACGCCTCTCCGCGGGTGGCGGCCCTTCCGTGAACCGCAACCATCGTCGTGGTATTCTGAAAGCCCTGTTTCGCCGCCTCATAGGCCGCTTCCGCCATCTCTCTGCCGCTCTTTTTTTCTTCCACCGACCGTTTCATCGCTTCCACTGCCGGCGCAAGTCCGTCGAGAAATGTCTTATCCCCGACTTTCGCTTTTCCCCGGTTGGCAACACCGTCCAGATACGCCGCAAAAATATCCGCCATACCTTCTTCCCCGATCTCGGTGCTGCCCTTCAGCGCCTTGCCCGCCTGCATCCAGCCGGACGCCATCAGTGTCCCCATTGTGGAAGGTACGGCCACCGACATCGCTTTTCCGGCGCCGTAAAGCAGTTTGCCGATGTCGCTCTCGCCTGTCGACGCCACGGCCTCGTATGCCGCCAGAAAACCGTCGCCCATTGTCAGCCCCAGATCGCCGTCACCGACCACGCTGTCCAGCTTAATCAGATATTTTCTGTTCTCTTCCATCACTTCACTGAGTTTCCGAAAAAGTCCCTTCAAATCTTCTGCTTTCATCCTGCCTTCTCCTATGCAACAAAAAACGGTGTCCGTGCCGGTGCATCGAGATACGTTTTCAGCTCGTCGTCGAGCTTGAGAAGGGAAATGGAAAATCCCGCCATCTCCAAAGCCGTTGCATACTCACCCACATAATATCTGTGTACCCGGATGCCTTTTTCTTTCAGATATTGATCCACTCTTCTCGTAACGATATACTGCTCATCGAGAGGCGTCGCCCCCAGACCGTTAATCAAAACGGCCACCTCGTCACCCGCCGCATACGGCAGATCCGCCACGATCTTATCCAGCATTTCGTCCACAATCTGATCGGCAGGCTCCAGTTTCCCCCGGCGGATGCCCGCTTCCCCGTGAATTCCCATGCCGATTTCCATTTCGTCGTCGCCGATCGAAAATCCCGGTTCGCCCACGCGCGGAACCGTACAGGGTGTCAATGCCACACCCATTGTCCGTACATTGGCAGCGGCCTTTTCCGCCACCCGTTTTACATTGTCCAGATCCAGCATCGCCGCGGCCGCCGCGCCTGCACATTTGTATACGAAGATTATGCCTGCCACACCCCGGCGAGTATTTTTCTCTCCCGGTGCGCCCGGCGCTGCCGATGCCACATCTTCCCCGGCAACCACGCTCTCCACCCGGATGTCATCTTCAAAATCCACCATCTCCGCGGCCATATCAAAGTTGAATATGTCCCCGTTATAATTTCCGTAAATATACAATACGCCCGCACCGTCATCGATCTCCCTTGTGACGGCCGCCATCTGCTCCGCACTCGGGGACTGAAAAACATCGCCTACCGAACAGCCGTCCAGCATGCCTTCCCCCACATAGCCGAGGAAAAGAGGCAGGTGGCCGGAACCGCCGCCTGTGGCAATCCCCACCTTTCCCGCTTTCTTCTTCGCCGTCACCAGACAGCGCAGATCGTCATTCGTGTATGTAATCAGATCCGGATGTGCCGCATACAGCCCTTCCAGCATCTCATTGACATAGTCTTCGGGCTTATTGATGATTTTTTTCATGCTTTCCCTCCATCATATGTTCCGGTTACTCCGCCGCTTTTTTCTCGTTCTTTGCCGCTTCTTTTTTCGCAAAAATTTCTTTCAAAGACTCCGTATACGGCGCTCTGGCGATGCCGTATTCCGTAATGATGCCTGCGATCAGATCATTGTCTGTCACGTCAAAGCACGGATTGAACACTTTCACCCCTGCCGGCGCCATCCGCTCCTTATACCACATTTCCGTCACTTCTTCCGCCGGGCGCTGTTCGATCTTAATATCCGCCCCGGTCGGCGTATTGAGGTCGATCGTGGAAGTGGGCGCACAGATATAAACCGGGATGTTGTAACGCTTCGCCACCGTCGCCACAACGGAGGTTCCTATCTTATTGGCCGTATCGCCGTTTGCCGCCACGCGGTCACAGCCGACAAATACCGCATCCACCCATTTATTTTTCATCACGGTCGCGGACATATTATCGCAGATCAGCGTAACGTCCAGCCCGGATTCATACAGTTCGAAAGCGGTCAGCCTTGCGCCCTGCAGAAGCGGTCTTGTCTCATCGGCAAAGATGCGGAAATTATATCCCCGCTCCTGTCCCAGATACATCACTGCCGTCGCCGTTCCGTATTTTACGGTCGCCAGTTTGCCGGCATTGCAGTGCGTCAGCAGGCCGTCGCCGGGTTTTACGAGAGACAGGGCGTTTTCCCCGATGCTTTTGCAAACCCAGATGTCCTCGTCTTTGATTTCAACCGCCGCATCGTGCAGAATCCGTTTCAGCTCCGCAATCGGTTTGTCCTGATTCGCCCGGCAAACGCTGTCCATCCGGTTCAGCGCCCATGAGAGATTAACCGCCGTGGGACGGGCGGAATCCAGATATTCCTTTGCCTTCTGAAATGCCGGATAGAAAGTATCCCATGTGTCGGCCTCGATCTCTTTGGCCGCCAGATAGATCCCGATTGCAGCCGCAACGCCGATCGCCGGCGCCCCTCTCACCTGCAGCAGATAGATCGCGTTCCAGATGTCCTCCTGCTTTGTCAATTCCAGAATTTCCGTACTGTAAGGCAGTTTTGTCTGATCGATAATGACCAGAGCGCTTTTCTCGTCGTCCAACGCCACTGTCTCATAATCCATAATGGTTTTTTTGTCGCTCATTATCATTCTCCTTTCCGCACATTATGGCATCCCCCAAAGATCATCTTCAGAACTTCGCAATCGCTGCTTCGATCGCTTTCCTGTAATCTGCGCCCGATGTAAACTGCGTTCTGTTCATAATATAATTTTTCGCCAGCGTTACGATAATCTTCTCCGCACGCGCGCGCTTTGCCTCGTCCGCAATCGTGGTAACGTCTTTGTTATTGGCCATGCCCACGATACGCCGGATGGATTCCAGCCCTGCAACCCCCGCCGTATCGGCAAGAATTGTCCCCAGATAATATTCCATAAAGCCTTCTGTCTTTGCCATGGTGTCCGTCACCCGCTCCCGGAACACGGTTTTGAATTTAGCGATAAATTTATCCACGATCTCCTCGATGCAGTCGATTGTCCAGCCGCAGAATTTTTCCTTTTCCGCCGGATCTTCGATCGTCGCATCGCCGTTTGCCCATGCAAAGAACATATTGGCGATAATGTTTCCAACGTCATATCCCATGGGACCGTAGAAAGCAAATTCCGGGTCGAACACATAAGTATGTTCCTGATTGATAAAGATGGAACCGGTATGCAGATCACCGTGGATCAGCGCCTGCGCGTTGTTCATAAATTCGAATTTCAGTTTGGCCGCTTCCAGATGCAGCTTCTTGTCGTCATATAACTCTTTTTGTACAAATTCCGCATTGGGCGGGAATACATTGTTTCTGTTGTTATAGTCGATAAAAGGCTCGCTGTAAACCAGATCTTCGGAGATTTCACACAGATCGGGATTGATAAACGCCTTTACATTCTCTTTCTTTTCTTTATGCCCCATCACCACATCCGTCGACAGCAGCAGGGAGTTTACCATAAAAGTCGAGATGTGCTCGGAAAACAGCGGGAATATCTCATGGTTAATGAGCGCGGTCCGCATCATCGAATGGCCTACCATATCTTCCATGGACATCGCGCACATAACGCCGTCATACAGATATACCTTCGGCACAAGACCCGGCGCCGCCTCGCCCTGTATCCCCAGTATCTTGGCTTCGATCCGTCCCCGGTCTGTGGAAAGTTTCATATTTTCGTCGATGCGCAGGCACTCACCGGCCTGTTTTACGATAATGGACTTGCCCGTATTCTCATCTTTCAGGCGGAATACATAGTTCAGATTTCCATCCCCGATTTCCTTACAGGTCAGCTTTGCATCCGCCGGGAAGAAATGCAGTTTTTCCTCCACATATTCCGCAATATCGTCCACTTTCATCAAAAAATAATTATCAAAACGTGACATAAACCTTACCCCTTTTCTAACTGAATCATCTTACACGCTCTTGTTTTAATCCTGTTTCTTTGTCGCATATGCCGCGATCAGTGCCAGACCGAGCACCGCACCCTTAACTGCGGGCAGTACATAGAACGGAACTGCCAGAATCGTCAGACCGTTTTCCAGTGTCGATACCAGACATGCGCCGATCATGGTTCCGATCGGATTGGGTTTCTCTGCGCCGCCTACCGTACGTCCTACGAAAACCGCCGCCAGCGAAGGCATCAGATAGTCATCACAGCACATAACCTGTGCGGAACTTCCGCGCGAAGCAACCAGAATACCGGCGATTGCGATAAATACGGCCGTAATCATACCCGCCATATAGCGATATTTTGTCGTATTGATACCGGAAAGTTTCGCCGCCTGTTTATTACCGCCCATTGCATACAGGAAACGTCCCTGTTTGGTGTAATTCAAAAAGACATGCGCCGCTATAACACAGGCAAACATAATGATAATAATCCACGGTGCGCGGCCGAGAGCCGAGAAGCCGTCCGTCAGCGCGGTGCGTGCCGGCGGTGTATGCCAGGAAGTCTGCATACCTGTGGAAACGGCGCCGCCGCCTATGTACCACTGTCCGAGTCCCTGATGAACGAACATCAGTGCGCAGGTTGCCAGCATATCCGGAATCTTACATACAAGAATGAGAAACATTGTAAGCTGGTATAAAACCAGTGTCGCAACAATCGTCACAAGAATCGATACCGGTACGGAAAATCCAAACCATAAGAAAGAGGACACGAATGCATAAGCAGAGCAGCTTGCCAGTGTCGCTGCCGACATATCGAATCCGTCCGGCGCCATCGTTACCGTTGCCGCAATCGCAAATACGGTATTGATGGACATGGCCCTCAAAATATTGACCATATTGCTCGACGACATAAAGGCGCTGCCCTTAATCGCCGTAAACATAATAAAGCAAAGTATCAGTGCAAACACGGCCGCCCAGCTCACCAGGAAACGGCTCATGTTAAAATCCTTTTTCTTTGTCATATCCATCTTCTGTTTTCCCTCCGCTTTCTCCTTATTCAGCGTCCGCCTGTTTCTGTGCGTCACCGCCTACCGCATAGTACATAATCTCGTCGTCACTCGTCTTTGCGGTTTCCAGCTCCGCCATAATCCTGCCGCTGTACATCACATAGATTCTGTCTGTCAGCGATAACAGCTCCGAATCTTCGCAGGTCGCATAGATAACGCCTTTTCCCTTTTTGGCAATATCATTGATCAGATGGAAAATATCCTGCTTGGCGGCAACATCCACGCCTTTGGTCGGTTCATCAAACATATATAATTCACAATCCGCCGTCAGCCATTTTCCAACCGCAACTTTCTGCTGATTGCCGCCCGACAGGTTCTTTACAAACTGTCTGATGGACGGTGTTTTGATTCCAAGGCTGCTGACAAAGCTGCTTGCATTCTCATTTACTTTCTGTCTGTTCACGAAAGAAGCCACGCAGAATTGTCCCAGTGCCGCCGCGGAAAGGTTAAATGCCACGGTTTCCTCCACCAGTACCCCTTCTTTTCTTCTTTCTTCCGGCACAAAGGCAATGCCGTTTTTCACCGCATCGGCCGGCGTTTTGATACGCATTTCTTTTCCGCCGAGTTTTACTGTGCCGCCAGTCTTTTTATATGCGCCGAAAATCGTTTTACACAGTTCGGATTTGCCCGCACCTACCAGTCCTGCAATCCCCACGATCTCTCCGGCTTTTACATGGAAGGATACATCGTCCACCTTACCCTCTGCACCGCTGAGGTGTTCTACGCTGAAAAGTTCTTCCCCGATCTCACAGGATTCCTTCGGGAAACTTTCTTCGAAAGAACGTCCGAGCATCTTCTCCACGATCTCTTTTGTGGTCGTCTGCTGCGTAATCGGCGTGTTATCGACAAGCTGTCCGTTACGCATAACCGTATACTGTTCACAAATTTCCAAAATCTCATTTAATCTGTGTGAAATAAAAATGACCGCCAGATTTTCCACTTCCCGCAGATGGCGCACCACATCAAACAGTTCCTTTGTCTCTGACATACTGAGCGGCGCGGTCGGTTCATCCAGAATCAGGAAGTTACAGTTCATGCGGATGGCTCTCGCGATCAACACCATCTGCTTTTGTGCAAGAGACAGATTCTGTACCAGTGTATTCACATCGATGTTCGTAATATGAAGACGCTCCAGAGCCTTTTTTGCCTCTTCCCTTGTATTTTTCCAGTCCATGCGGATGCCGCTGCTCATGACCATTTCGTTAATCATGATATTTTCCGCAACCGACAGGGTGGGAACGAGTGAAGTGTCAACCTCCTGATACACGATCTGGATTCCCAGTTTCTTGGCATCGATGGGGGTCCGCAGATCCACCACTTTATCATTCAGAAGGACTTCGCCCGTATAGGTGGGGTTTGCCCCCGCCAGAACTTTCATTAACGTTGATTTTCCGGCGCCATTTGCACCCACTACCGCTCTGATCTCCCCGGTCGACACCTCAAAATCCACACTGTCCAGCGCCTTTACCCCCGGAAAGCTGATCGATACATCTTTTGTTTTCAGTACTATTTTTTCCATATCATCCTCTTTTCAGATACCTTTTTCCATACGTCTGAGGGTTTTTACCACAGGGGATATATTCCCCGGTAGTCAAAAAGGGGATGCAGGTTCTATCCCGGCATCCCCCTCTGGAACTACCGTCAACAGTTCTCAGGGAACCATTGATCTTATGCCATTAGTGAATCAAATCCTTGGGCATCCAGTCTGTCTCGGACAGATAATCCAGATTGCCATATGTTTCGCCTGCAACGTCTCCTAGGTTTTCAACCGTGGAGTCTGCCTTCAGTGCGCTTGCCGGAATTGCCGTGCCGGGAACTTCGATTACGTCCACGCCGGTCTTGCCGGATGCCGGATCGTAAATCTTGTCATATTCGCCTGCCATTTCCAGCATCAGGGCACGCATACCGATCTCGCCGTTCAGTGTCCAGTCTGTCGTACCTGCCGCAACCCAGATGTCAGGATTGTTCTGCATATTTGTCACGTCAACCGGGTCAATGTCCACGGAACCCATCGGCAGAGCCGGGCCGTTCTTGCCGTTGAAATTGTCATTCTCGAGGATTGCATTGTAAACGCCCTGGCCATACAGGTCATAGTATACAACGATGCCGTCCACGTCTTCTCTCTTAATACTCTGCAGATAAGCTGCTGTCACGGTGTTAGCGGAATCGGAAGAATCCTGAAGCGGCTGAACTTCGCCGACTGTCTCGATCTTGCCTGCTGCTTCGTATTCCTGCCAGCCAACTTCACGACGGTCAAACGGAGAGTTGTAGTTCGGGCCTCTCCACACTTTAATCAGACGAACCGGGCCTTCTTCGCCTCTTGCTGCCTTTGCTTCGATCTGCTGATCGAGCAGAACGGTAACAAGGCTGGCATCCTGCTGGAACATCTGTGTTACGCCTTCCAGTTTCTTGTATTCGCCGTCAGCATAGAACTGGGTATCAAAGGTAACGATCTTCAGATCCGGATACTGCTCTGTGATCTCTTTTAAGAATACATAGGAACCGTCCTGATTTCCGTGGCTGACTAGCAGTCCGTCATATCCTGCGGATGCGCATGTACGGATCGTATCCTGCCACTTATTGAAATCGCCGTCACAGAAGAAGAAATCAAACTGTACACCCAGTGCGCCGCACAGTTCCGCACAGGAATCTTTCCACATCTGGAAAATGGAAGCGGACGGCATAATCATAACGTATGCCACCTTCTTGCCTGCAACCGGGGACTCTGCCGCGGTGGCTGCATCTGCCGCAGGTGCCTCCGCATCTGCCGCTGCATCGCCGCCATTGTCAGCGGGTGCTGCTGCATCTTCTGTTACGGGTGCGCTGGCTGCCTGCTCTGTGCCTGCGGTGTTCCCGCATCCGGTCAGCATGGAAGCTACCATCGCCACGCAGATGATTGCGCTTAATAACTTTCTCTTCATAATTTAACCTCCTGTTTCATATGGTATTTGTTGAAATCGCACAAAACCGTGATTTTGTGCAACCCCATAATGAAAT
>CAJUCC010000050.1 GCA_910585205.1 uncultured Lachnospiraceae bacterium | reverse complement strand
AAATCGGCTTATGTCTCCCTCTGCGTAGAGGGAGTGGATTGAAATAAGACCACTTGTAACATCTCTTGCAGTTCCTGTAATGTCTCCCTCTGCGTAGAGGGAGTGGATTGAAATATACTATACACAGTGTATATTAAGCCAGTAAATTGGCTCCCTCTGCGTGGAGGGCGTGGATTGCAATGCAAAGAAACTGTGCAATGAGACTGCAAGACTTACCGTTTCTTATAGCCGAAGCGTGCGGATGGAAGCAGTCAGGACAACCGAAAAGGAGCGGACATTTTCATGCGAATTATCATATCCCCCGCGAAAAAAATGATACAACGTGACGATTTGCCGATGGATATGGAAACGCCTGCTCTGATCGGTGATGCGGAGAAAATCATGCACTGGATGCAGCGATTGTCGTATTCCGAGGCAAAAACTCTTTGGAACTGTAATGATCGGATCGCGGAAGAGAACTTCAACAGGCTGCAGACGATGAATCTGTACGGGAACCTTACACCTGCGATAGTTGCCTTCGAAGGAATTCAGTACCGATATATGGCGCCGGCAGTTTTTGAAGATACGATGCTGGACTATGTGCAGGAACATTTACGGATACTTTCGGGATTTTACGGCGTGCTGCGGCCGATGGACGGCGTGACACCATATCGTCTGGAAATGCAGGCCAAAGCCGGGGTGGGAGATGCGAAGGATCTCTGTGCGTTCTGGGGACGCAGACTTTATGATACCGTAAAGGATGACAGCCGTCTGATCGTAAACCTTGCTTCCCGCGAATACAGTGCATGTGTGGAACGCTATCTTCAGCCGGAGGATACGTTTGTCACCTGTACATTTGGAGAATTGTCAGGCGGCAGGGTAAGGCAGAAGGGGACATATGCGAAGATGGCAAGAGGGGAAATGGTGCGCTATATGGCGGAAAATCAGATAGAGAGGCCGGAAGAGATGCAGCGGTTTCGGTGGCTGGGATATGAATTTTGCGCGGATCTGTCCACGGAGACATCGTATGTTTTCGTGCGCCCGTAGCAGGGACAGCGCCGGAAAGCCGATACCTGTTTTACGTTTATTTTTTAATTTTTTATAAAACCTGATACAAAAGGCCGGGTGGTGTGATATACTGTATGTCTATATAAGGAGAATATGAATGGATAATTTACAGAAAATAGTGCTTTTGATTGATGCGGACAATACCCGGCTGGTAAAGCTGGAAGCTGTGATACAGGAAATTTCCACACATGGCCGGATTGTAGTAAAACGGGCGTACGGAAACTGGAAAAAAGATGCGTTGAAACATTGGGAAAATGAGTTGAAACGCCTTGCGATCAAGGCGGAACAACAGTTTGATTACGTTTCCGGGAAGAACGCCACGGATATGGCGCTGGTGATCGACACACTGGATTTGCTGCACAGCAATCTGTATGACGCGTTTGCCATTGTTGCCAGTGACAGCGACTATACGCCGCTGGCCATTCGTCTGCATGAGTCTGGTGTCTACGTGATTGGCGTCGGGGAGAAGAAAACGCCGAAAGCGTTCCGCAATGCCTGCGATGAATTTGTTTTTCTGGAAAACCTGGAAAAGGGAGCGGGTGAGAAGCCGGCCCCTCCCAAAAATAAGGCAAAGGAGCCGAGCAAAGAAAAAGTGACGGTTTCCGAAGCGCCGGAAGAAAATGAAGATTCCATGGATGGCTTTGAGGAGATCCATAATCTTTTGAAGATAGCATCCGATAAATATCAGGACGATGACGGTTATGTCAATATCAGTTCGGCCGGGACGTTTATCAAAAGAGCGAAACCGGATTTTGATTCCCGAACCTATGGTTTCCTGAAACTGCCGCAGCTTCTGGAGGCATTTCCGGATAAATATGAAATCAAACGTTATCCGGGAAAGGGTACGGTGACAATTATCGCATATAAATGCCTGTGATGGCAGGAGGAGGTATGTCTTATGAAATGTTACAGAGTGGGACTTCTCGCAGATGTGGAAGCGTATGAAGTGGGAAAGGGTATGGAAGACGGGTTTGAGCCGTATCACAATGTTGTCATGCATGGATGGATTATCGTGGATTCACTGGTAAAGGTGACAAGGGAAGACGGCGTGGTGGTGTGTCCGTATATCAAACACCGCAGAGGCAGGACATTTATCAATGAAGGGGATTATATCATTGTCGAGGAAGACGGCAGCAAGCATGCCTGTGGCAGCGACAAGATATTCAAACGGTATCATAAGGTGGAGGAATAGATTTCTGCCGAAAGTAAAAGGATTCGCTATTGTACAGCGAATCCTTTTGCTTTCAGATGATTTTCCACTTCAAAAATATCTTCTGTATGCAGGATAATTACGGGCATTCCGGTATCTCTGTTAAAACACAGATACGTGTAGTCTACGTTGATATTGCCATCCAGAAGTTCCAGAAGCAGGTGGTTCAGGCTGCCCACTTCGTCTGCCATTTCCACACCGATAATATGCGTCGATTTGCACAGATAGCCGCTTGCTTCCAATATCCGGATGGTCTTTTCCGTATCGGAAACAATCATGCGGACAACGCCGTATTCGGTACTGTCATTGGTGACGGAACCGAGTATATTGATATTTTCTTTCTGTAAAAGGGATGTAATATTCTGAAATGTCCCTTTTTTGTTTTCTGCGTAAATGGATACCTGCTTTAACATGTCGTTCTCCTCCCTGCGTATTTGTGCTTTATCTATATTTATAACACATATTTTCGGTTTGGTCATCTTTTTTCTGCCCTTGCAAATGATCTGCCATTGGTGTATAAAAGAGGGAGGTATTCCCGGGGAATGGCCCGGGTATGGGAAAAATGTGAGGTAAGGTATGGACTTTTTTTATGTATTCGGCAAAATGGCGGAACTTTTTCTGATTATTATCATCGGATATATATGTTGTAAATGCGGCGCTTTCGGGAAGGAGGCACGGCTGCATGTGACACGGCTTGTACTGCATGTGGCCATTCCCGGGGTGACGCTTGCCTCGGTGCTGACGCAGGATGATCTGCCGGGGGCGGCGGAAATTCTGGGACTGCTTGCGGTGGCGTTTTCCAGTTATCTGATTCTGATTGCGGCGGCATATATCGTGCCGAAGCTCTTGCGGGCAGAAGGAGCGGAAGTGGGAATTTACCGGTTTATGGTGGCGTTTGCGAATGTGGGCTTTATCGGTTATCCGGTGACGCAGGCGATATTCGGGGACCGGGCGGTATTTTATACCTGTGTGTTTAATCTGCCGTTTAACTTCCTGGCTTTTTCCGTCGGTGTTATTTTTATCCGAAAGAGCGCGGCGGCCGGCAGTGCGCAGGACGGGGCGGCGAAATCAGTCATCACGTATAAAACATTTCTGACGCCCTGTCTGATTTCGTCGGTATTGGCGATTATACTGGCGCTGACCGGATGGAAAGGGCCGGCGTTTATCGGGGATACATGTACGATTCTGGGAAATATCACGACGCCGGCGGCGCTTTTGGTCATCGGTTCTTCCCTTGCGGAAATGCCGGTAAAGGAGATGTTCAGCAACGGCCGGGTATACGTCTTTGCCCTGTTCCGCCTGTTGATACTGCCGCTTATCGTGTATTTCATATACCGGGGATTTGTGCGGGACGCATTGCTTTTGGGGGAGTGTGTAATTATTTCCGCAATGCCGGTCGCCACCAACGGAACGATGCTCTGTCTGCAGTACAAGGCGGACGAAAAGCTGATGGCGCAGGGAACGTTTATCACGACGCTGGCCTCTCTGGTTACGATTCCGATGCTGGCCATGCTGTTTGCATGATGTTGCAGTCATAAACAGACCGTCTCCGTAATATAGTACCTGTAATGACAGCAACAGGACCGGAACGATGGCAGAGATTTTAAAAAGAGCAGACGCATTGGTGTGGGGGCCGGGCATGCTGGCGTTTTTGCTGGGGAGCGGGCTGTTTCTGCTTGTACGGATGCGGTTCCTGCCGCTTCGCAATCTGCGGTATGCGCTGCGGTGTGTGAGAGGGAGCGCTGCCGGAAGCGGGCGCAGGGGAGAGATTTCGCCGGCCTCGTCGCTGGCCACGGAACTGGCGGCTACGATCGGGACCGGCAATATCGTAGGTGTGGCGACGGCCATGGTACTGGGCGGGCCGGGTGCTTTGCCGTGGATGATTCTGGCGGCTTTTGCCGGGCTTTCCACCAAATTTGCGGAGAGCATGCTTTCGGTAACATACAGGACAAAGGACGAGACGGGCCGCTTTGTGGGCGGGCCGATGTATACACTGCGCCGGGCCTTTCCGTTTCCGCGCCTGGGCAATGCGCTGGGCAGTCTGTTTGCCGCATTTGCCGTACTGGCTTCTTTCGGAATGGGCAATATGACCCAGTCCAATTCCATTGCCGCTTCTTTTCGGGAGACGTTTGGGGTTTCCGAGGCGAAAACAGGTCTTATTGTCACAATACTGGTTATTTTGACCGTTCTCGGCGGCATCCGCTCGATCTCCAGACTTTCGCTGTATCTGGTACCGGCGATGGCATTGTTTTATATTCTGGGAGCAGGCATGGTTATTCTGATGCATCTGCCGCAGCTTCCGGGCGGAATCGTGCAGATGATACGGATGGCATTTTCTGCGCAAGCGGTGGCAGGCGGTGTGGGTGGCAGCATTCTGGTTTCGATGCAGGATGCCATGCGATGGGGCGTTTCGCGGGGCGTTTTTTCCAATGAGGCCGGACTGGGAGCGGGCGGCATTACGGCGGCCGCAGCAGATACGGACAGTCCGGTACGGCAGGCGTACATCAGTATGACAGGCGTCTTTTTTGACACGATCGTGATCTGTTCCCTGACAGGTCTGGCTCTGGCGGCTTCCGGTGTATTGGGAATGCAGGATGAAAACGGAGAGCTGTTGACCGGTGCCGCACTTACGATTGCCGCTTTTTCGACGGTATTCGGAAAACTGGGCGGCTGTTTTGTCAGTATGGCCATTGCTTTTTTTGCTTTTGCCACCATTATTGCCTGGGAGTATCAGGGAGAGTGTGCCTTTGGATTTCTTGTCAAAAAGAAACGGTATTGTCTCTGCTATCGTTTCTTTTACGGGCTGCTGACGTTTGCGGGGGCCGTTTGTACGCTGGAAGCGGTATGGGATTTTTCGGATATTATGAACGGTTTGATGGTGATTCCCAATCTTTTGGGCGTTCTCGCATTGTCCGGCACGGTATGCCGGGAGATGAATCAGTATGAGCGCGTAAGACGCGGCAGGGACAAAAATTGTGCAAATTGGATAAAAGAATGCATGTTTTTGAGGGGAAGACATAAAAAGTGACCAGCAAACACCGCCTTTCCATTGACTTTACTCTCCAAAAGTGTATAATGGATAATGTCGAAACATAAGAAAAACTGGAAGGTGGGATGAGATTTGAACGCAGGGACGATAGAAAAAGGGACAATAGGGTTCCGCAGTCTGACAGCCATGCTGATAACAATCATTTTTATAATGATTACCATTCCGGCGGTTTGTCTGGGCGGACTTGGAATTTATTTTCTGAATCAGTCGATGGAGACATCTGCGCGGCAGTATGAGGAGGCCATGACGGAAGGCTACAACATGGAGATCAAATCGCAGGTGCAGGCGGCTCTGGCGGCGATACAGCGGTATTATGACATGAGTCAGAACGGGGAGCTGACAGAGGAAGAGGCGAAGGAGCTGGCGAAGGAAGCTGTCCGCAGTATGCGCTACCGTGACGATGATTCGGGATACATATGGATTGACGGCGTAGACTATACGCTGGTTATGCATCCGATCCTGTCGGAACAGGAAGGCGATAACCGTTATGATATGACGGATCAGAACGGCGTTAAGGTGACACAGAATGTCGTGGCGACCGCACAGGCCGGCGGCGGATACAATTCTTTTTATTTTACGAAGTCCGACGGGGTGACAGTGGCTCCGAAGGTGGCGTATTCCGAACTGTTTGAGCCGTGGGGATGGGCCGTTGCCACCGGCAATTATGTGGATGATATGGAAGTGCAGATTGCCGGCGCAAAAGATGAGATACACACACATTTCAGACAAATGCTGCTGGTTTACGGTGTTACGGCCGTTGTCGTACTGGCAGCGGCACTGGCGATTGCCGCAATGAGCGGCATCAGGATTACGGGCGGAATAAAGAAAGTAGAGATCAATCTGCGACAGGCGGCTACCGGCGACATGCGTTTTCAGGTTGACAACAATCTGCTGAGACGCGCCGATGAGATCGGGGCGATGGCCCGTTCACTGGAAGCAGTCAGAAGATCGCTTACCAGTATGCTGGGGAGCGTTGTGGAAACCGGAAATGAGCTTAATGGCAGCAGCGAACGGTTCAGCGAAAAGTTTGAAAATATTTCCGACAGCATTAAAAATGTCAATAAGGCGATTGAGGAACTTGCCGAGGGTGCTACCAATCAGGCCAATGAAACGGAAACGGTCAATGATAAGATCGTGGAGCTTGGCGGCGTGATCGAAGTGGAACGAGGCGGTGTCTACAGACTGGAAGAGTCCGTGGGTGCGATGATGAAATATTCGTCGAGTGCGTCGCAGCGGATCAAAGAACTGGATCAGATCACGGATATTACAATCGATGCGATTCAGGTTGTATCCGAGCAGACGGGCAAAAATAATGAATCGGCCGCGAATATCAATAAAGCAGTGGAGATTATCAAGGGACTGGCGGCACAGACCAATCTGTTGTCACTGAATGCCAGCATAGAGGCGGCGAGAGCAGGAGAAGCCGGCAGAGGCTTTGCCGTTGTGGCGGAAGAGATCAGGAATCTTTCCGAGGAATCTTCCGGCAGCGCGCAGGAGATCGAAAGCATTGTCAGAGAACTGACAAACAATGTGGAGATTTCGGTCAATAAAATGCAGGAAGTGACCTCCAATGTACGGGAGCAGCGCAGACAGCTTGACGAGACAGGAGTGGCTTTCCAGAATTTGTACAACGAGATCAGCTCTGTCGAAATGGTGTCAAAGGAAATCGGCGCACAGACAGAAAAGTTGGATTCTCTGAAACAGATTGTCACGGATTCGGTCAACAATCTGGCAAGTGTGGTAGAGGAAAATGCGGCGTCCACAGAAGAGACAAGTGCGAGTATGACGCTTCTGTCACAGACGATCGGCGAATGTACCGAGGACACACTTTTGCTTGTGGAATTGAGTCAGCGGCAGCATAGAGAGACGGAAAAATTCAAGCTATAATCTGTTAAATGCCGCCTCCCGGCAGGGGGGATACGGAGCCGGAGGCGGCAGCGATGGTTGAAGAGCCCGTATATGACAGCGGTCATATGCGGGTTTTCTTTATGCGGATGACGGGACGCAATACTTAGTCACATTTGCGGATGCAGGGATTTTTGCAGTCGCATTCTGTCTCGGAAACGCCGCCGCACTGAATTTTTGTCTTGTCGATGGTGACGGATGCCCCGAAGTGCAGAGGCAGCTTGACACAGATTTTCTGCGTTATCGTAAACTCACATACCTGGCCCACTTCTCCCAGGCAGGCGTCGCCGGAGGTAATGATGGGAGAGCCGCAGCAGACCGTAGTACACGGCCCCGCTTTGGCAAAAGGCACTACTTTTACAGGAACGCTTACCAGATCGGATTGATAAAAGACGTTATTGCATGCCGCAGGGATTTCGCATTCCCCTTCGTGGCATCCGCATCCTCTGGAACAGCCGTATGTCTCATCGGAAATGACTTCCAGAGAGGCTTCTTCCATGTTGTGTTCATAATAATCTTCCATGATTGACTCCAAAACTTATCGTTGCTTTATCATATGAAAAAGGTTTGACGGTGTGACAAAACAAGGGTATACTGGAAAGGAATAGAAATGGGTGTTTGAAACCTGAAACAGTAAAGGAGGATACTATGAAGTTTCAAAAATTGGCAAAAGCGGTTTCCCTGTTGACGGCGCTGGCATGTATCGGTGCGGTGGTTCCGGCAGGTGTGGTACAGGCAGAAGAGACCCGAAGCGTATATACAAATGAGATAATTTTACCGGAGCAGGCGCTTACCAGACCGATTGCGATTATGATGCCAACCGATAAGGTGGCGCAGCCGTCCTACGGGATCAGCAACGCGAAGGTTTTATATGAGATTATGGAAGAAGGAGACATTTCCCGTCAGATGGCCGTTATCGATGACTGGCAGGGACTTTCCAAGATCGGTAATGTAAGAAGCTGCCGCGCTTATTATATTCCGCAGGCTACGGAGTGGGATCCGATCCTGATTCATTTCGGCGGCGTTGTCTATATGAAGGACCGCATTTCCCTGCCGGATATTAACAATATTTCCGGAACATATGAGTATGGTGTGGGAGGCGCTGCACCGGGGGCGGGTTCTTTCTTCCGCACGTCCGACAGAAAAGCACCTCACAACGCTTACATCAGTGCGAACGGCATCACCAAGGCCGCACAGCAGCAGGGGTATTCTCTGACGATTCGTCCGGAATTCTACAATGCAAAGCATTTTACGTTTGCACAGGGTGTCAATACACTGGAACAGTACGGTGAAGCGGCGGCGGTTGCCAATACCATTAACCTGGGACAGATTTTCCCTTATACAAAGAGCGCGTTTACCTATGACCCGGCTACGGGGCTGTATAAGAAGACAATCCACGGCAAAGCGCATGTGGACGGGAACAATAATCAGCAGCTCGCTTTTGCGAACGTAATCGTACAGAATACCAAGTGGGAAAAGCTTGACCAGAAGGGATATCTTTCCTTCCAGAATCTTGATGCAACGGAAGACGGCTACTATTTTACAAAAGGCAGAGTGATCCATATCACATGGGCAAAAGTGGCAGAGTATTCTCCGACCGTTTACTTTGACGACAACGGCAACGAAATTCAGTTAAACGAAGGCAAGACATATATTGCAATCGCGCAGAAGGGCAGAAACGTAAGCTTTTCGTAGAGAGTAAAATAAAATTGCAGGGTGGACAGGCAGGCATTCGTGCCTGCCTTGTTTTGTGGAAACGGTGCTATGAATCAAAATGACGACAAAGCGAAACAGAAAAAAATCGAATCCCTTGCCGCACAGGTTATGCAGCTTGCCCGCGACAGCATTATGATGCATCTGCGTTTTCTGGATACGGCGATGGCGCAGCTTGTACCGAAACCGGGGAAGGTTTCGGACTGTATGGCCTGTGACGGACGGTATCTGTATTATGATCCGGTCTTTGTACTGCGCAGGTATCAGGAAGAGCCGGGCAGCGTTGCGCGGATGTATCTCCATGTGCTGCTACACTGTATTTTTTATCATGGATTTCAGTATGATAAAGTAGAAGCGGAATACTGGGATATGGCCGCGGATATGGCGGTGGAAAACACCATATTGGAAATCCGTTTTCCCGACATCACACTGCGGCAGGACGAGGAGCGGGAACGGAAGCTGCATTGGATGAAAGTCGATGCAGGCGGTCTGACGGCAGAGAAGATTTACCGGTATTTTAAGAGAAACGGGATGGGGCCGCTGGAGCGCAGGGAACTGACGGCACTGTTTTATCATGATAATCATATGTTCTGGCGGGGACAGGAGGAAATGAGCATTACCCCGGAGCAGTGGAAAAAAATCAGTGAACGTGTGCGCACAGACATCAGGACGTTTTCACAGGACAATAATCAGTCGGAAAGTCTGGAAAAGAATCTTGCGGAGGCGGTGCGGGAACGATATGATTACAGCGAATTGCTGCGGCGGTTTACGGTAATGGGAGAGGACATCCGCGTCAATGAGGATGAGTTTGACTATATCTATTACACGTATGGTCTGTCTGTATACGGCAATCTGCCGCTGGTGGAACCGCTGGAATATAAAGAAGAGCACAAGGTGAAGGAATTTGCCATCGCTCTGGATACCTCTGCCTCGTGCCGGGGTGAGATCGTGCGGGGATTTTTGCGGAAAACGTATTCGATCCTGAAGGGGACCGAAAATTTCTTTCATAAAATCAATGTACACATAATTCAGTGCGACAACGAAGTGCGCCAGGATACGAAGATCACATGTGACGCAGACTTCGATCGTTTTCTGCAGAGCGGAAAGCTGCATGGCTTTGGCGCCACAGATTTCCGGCCGGTCTTTACGTATCTGGAAGAATTGCAGCAGGCGGGTGAGTTTGAAAATCTCAAAGGATTGATCTACTTTACCGACGGCTATGGCATTTATCCGGAGACCATGCCCGATTATGATGTGATATTTGCTTTTTCGGAGGATGACGATAACCGGATGCCGCCGCCGGCGTGGGCGGTCTCGGTAACGCTGTATGACGATATGCTGGAGGAGGATGCGGAACAATGAATATAAAGCAGGCGAAAGATTATATTAAAGACTGTGTAAGGATTTATCTGAAAAAGGACGAGTTTGGAGAATATCGGATACCCGTCGTGCGTCAGCGTCCGGTCTTTCTGCTCGGTGCGCCGGGCATCGGCAAAACGGCGATTATGGAACAGATCGCACAGGAACTGGGACTTGCGCTTGTCTCCTACTCAATGACGCACCACACGAGGCAGTCCGCGCTCGGGCTTCCGTTTATCTGTCAGAAGGAATATGACGGCAGGAAGGCGGATGTTTCGGAGTATACGATGAGCGAGATCATTGCCTCGGTGTATGAGACGATGGAGGAGAGCGGCATCCGGGAAGGGATTCTCTTTCTCGATGAGATCAACTGTGTCTCGGAAACGCTGGCGCCGTCCATGCTGCAGTTTTTGCAGTATAAGGTGTTCGGACGCCACCAAATACCGGAGGGGTGGGTCGTTGTGACGGCGGGGAACCCGCCGGAATATAATAAATCCGTCCGGGAATTTGACGTGGTGACACTGGATCGTCTCAAAGTACTGGATGTGGAGGCGGATTACCGGACATGGAAGGAATATGCCGGAGAACAGGGCATCCACAGCGCGATTCTGAACTATCTGGAATTGAAAAAAGAACATTTTTATCGGATTGAGGCGACCATCCGCGGCAAGACATATGTGACGGCCAGAGGGTGGGAGGATTTGTCCGAAATACTGCATCTGTATGAAGAAGAAGGGCTGCAGGTACAGGAAGAGCTGGTCAGCCAGTATATCCGCAATGAAAAAATCGCCAAAGAGTTTACGGCATATTATGATCTGTACAATAAATATAAGCGGGACTATCAGATCAGCCGCATTCTGGCGGGCGAGACGCCGGCGTCTGCAAAGAAGCGGGCTCTGGAAGCGCCGTTTGACGAACGGCTGTCATTGGTGGGCATGCTGTTCGACCGGATTCAGAGCGAGATGCGGGATATGGTGGAAACGGCGGACTATCTGACGGAGTTGACCGGCATTCTCAAAGTCGTGAAGGCGTTTCGGGGCCGCGCGGAAGGAGCCGGGGCCGGGGCGCTTTTGGAAGAACAGACAAGCCGTCTGGAAAAGCATCTGACATCGCTGCAAAAGGCCGGTGCCTTATCCAAAGCGGAACGTAGAAAGAAAAAGCGGGTGCTGGCATTTCTGGAACGGGAAAAGAAGAGACTGCTCCTGGAAGCAAGCGACGGAAGCGATGACTTTGCCGGCGTGGAAGCACATTTCCGGGAACGCGTCGATGCAATGAAAAAAGAAACGGCAGAAACGGGCGCCAGACTTCATGCACTCTTTGCGTTTCTGGAAGAAGTTTTCCCGGATGGGAACGAAATGCTGATCTTTGTGACGGAACTGACCGTAAACGATTACAGCGCCCGGTTTATCGGTATGTTTGGCAGTGAAGATTACAGACGGCATAATGACAAGCTGCTGATCTCGGAGCGCAGGAATGAATTGCAGGAGGAAATTGCAGCGCTGGAGCTGTAGAGAAATGATATGATACGGGAGTGGAACCAGAACGGGGACGACAATGCCTTTCAATATGAGGAACGCGAAGGGTGCATTACGATTCTGCAGTGGAAGGGAAGCGGTGATACCGCGCGGATACCGGGGGCGATAGACGGAGCCTGTGTGGTGAGAATCGGCAGAAAGGCATTTCTGAGCAATAAGCGGATACGGGAAGTGATTCTTCCGGGCAGTACGGAGGAGATTGATGACTGGGCGTTCGCCTACTGCAGCAGACTGGCGGTTGTGCGTCTTCCCAGACGGAGGATCGTATTCGGCAAGGGGGCATTCTTGCAGTGTGTGCGGTTGGAACAGATGCTTCTGGAAACGGATGGCGCCGCAGATCTGCCGGAAGCGGATATGGCTTGTACCGGCGGTCTGCTGGCGGCGGCGGTGCATAAGCTGGACGATCCTTATCTGCTGAATCCGCCGGAGGCGGGAACGGCAGAATGGATCGGGAAATGGGATACCCGGCTTATGCAGGTTTTGCATACGCCCGACCGGGAGGGGTATCAACAGACAATCCTCTGCGGGGAAGAAGACATCGGCAGTATGGAAAACAATCTGGAATATTTTCTGAGCCAGAAACGAAAAGGGAAAGCGCGTCTGGCGCTTTTGCGGCTGCTGTACGACCGGGGGCTGCGGCGCGGCGTGCGCGGGGAACTGACGGCGTATCTGCGGGAACATACGAAGGGCTGTCCACATGAGGAGGCATGGCAGATCGTGCGGGAAGAATATGGGAACCGCAGAGAATATTACGATATTTTGCTCGATACGGGTGCGCTGACGGAGCAGAATTTCGATGCGGCGCTCTGTGATATGGGGACGGAGCTGGCAGAGATGAAAGCGTATCTGCTGCGGGTGAAAGAGGAGCGGTTTGGCAGCGGCGGATTTTTTGATTCTCTGGAACTATAAACAGGATGACAGAGGGAAAGGCGGTAAACGGATATGACGACATATGAGGAAGCATATGCAAAACTGGAACAATACGGGCAGCTTCATGTTCTGCGGTATTATGAAGAATTGCCGGAGACAGAACAGGCAGAACTGTTACGGCAGGTGATGGATACGGATTTTTCCATGCTGACATCGCGGGAAGCGCAGGCGGGAAAATCGGGCACCAGAGGAGTGATCGCCCCGCTGGCGGCAATGGAACTGGATACGATCCGGGAACGGGAAGCACAGTTCCGCCAAACCGGCCTGGAAGCCATCCGCGCGGGCAGAGTGGGAGCGGTACTGCTGGCCGGCGGTATGGGGACGCGTCTGGGTTCGGATGCACTCAAAGGGATGTTTGACATCGGGTTGACCAAACCGGTTTATATTTTTGAGCGCATTATGCACAATACACTGGATGTGGTAAAGGAAAGCGGCGCATGGATTCCGTTTTTTATTATGACAAGTGATAAAAACCATGCGGCGACAACGGCGTTTTTCGCGGAACATGCGTATTTCGGATATGATCCGGCATATGTTTTCTTTTTCCGGCAGGAGATGGCGCCTGCGTCTGACTATGACGGGAAAGTATATATGGAGGAGAAAGGCAAAATTTCTACCTCCCCGAACGGCAACGGCGGCTGGTTCGTCTCCATGGAACGCAGCGGCGTCGGCAGGAAGATGCGGGAACTGGGGGTGGAATGGCTGAATGTTTTCGCCGTGGATAACGTATTGCAGCGCATTGCCGACCCGTGTTTTGTCGGGGCGGTGATTGCGGAAAACAGAGCGTCCGGTTCCAAGGTGGTGAGAAAGGCGGCGCCCGATGAAAAAGTCGGTGTGATGTGTCTGGAAGACGGCCGGCCGTCGATTGTGGAATATTATGAACTGACAAGGGATATGATGGACGCGAAGGATGAAAAGGGCGATCCTGCTTATAATTTCGGCGCGATTTTGAATTATCTGTTCCGGGTAAAAGATCTGGAGCGGATAGTCAACAACAACCTGCCGCTGCACGTGGTGGAGAAAAAGATTCCGCATCTGGACAGCAACGGATGCCCGGTTAAGCCGCAGGAGCCGAACGGCTATAAATACGAGCAGCTTGTGCTGGACATGATTCATGAGCTGGAGAGCTGCCTGCCCTATGAAGTTGTCAGGGAAAAAGAGTTTGCGCCGATCAAAAACAGGACGGGAGTCGATTCGGTGGACAGTGCGCGGGAACTGCTGGCTAAAAACGGCGTTGCGCTATAGGAATATAACATTTTGACAGGTTTCCGCAACATTCCCATCTTGTGGAAAAGCCGGGATTTCCGTAAACTGTAGGCAGTAAAAGAAAACAACGGAAAGGGAAGGGTACATGGCATGGCAATCTTAGTAACAGGCGGCGCCGGCTATATCGGCAGCCATACGGTAGTGGAATTACAGGAAGCGGGCTACGATGTGGTCGTAGTGGATAACTTGAGCAATTCCAGTGAGAAATCGCTGAAGCGTGTGGAGAAGATCACGGGAAAGCCGGTAACGTTTTATGAGGTGGATATTTTGGACCGGGAAGGTCTGGAAAAGGTGTTTGCGGAGCAGTCCATAGACTGCTGCATCCATTTCGCAGGACTGAAAGCGGTGGGCGAATCGGTGGCCAAGCCGTGGGAGTATTATTACAATAATATCAGCGGCACGCTTGTGCTCGTGGATGTGATGCGCAGGCATGGCGTGAAAAATATTATCTTTTCTTCGTCCGCCACGGTATACGGCAATCCTGCCTTTATTCCGATTACGGAGGAATGCCCCAAAGGGCAGATCACCAATCCGTACGGACAGACAAAAGGCATGCTGGAGCAGATTCTGATCGATATGCAGAAGGCGGATACGGACTGGAATGTAATCCTGCTCCGGTACTTCAACCCGATCGGTGCGCATAAGAGCGGTACGATCGGTGAGAATCCGAACGGCATTCCCAATAATCTCATGCCCTATATCACACAGGTGGCAGTCGGAAAATTAAAAGAACTGGGTGTTTTCGGAAACGATTACGACACACCGGACGGAACCGGCGTCCGGGATTATATCCATGTCGTTGATCTGGCAAAGGGACATGTCAAGGCCGTTGAAAAGATACGGCAGAATCCGGGGACGGAAATCTACAACCTGGGTACGGGTGCGGGATACAGTGTACTGGATATTGTAAAGAATTTCGAGGAGGCTTCCGGGGTGAAGATTCCGTATGTCATCAAAGAGAGACGGGCGGGCGATATTGCGACCTGCTATGCCGATGCGTCCAAAGCGGAAAAAGAACTCGGCTGGAAAGCGGAAAACGGTATCCGGGAAATGTGCGAGGATTCCTGGAGATGGCAGAAGAACAATCCGAACGGCTATGAAGAATAAAGAAAAACGCTCCCCTGCTTATGGCCGGGGAGCGTTTGCATATTGCTGGTCGGTCCTGCTGTATGTAAGGACCTGATCGTTGAGAGAAAGCATCCGATCATCCAGTTCGTAGATGATCTTGGAACATTCGATCAGCTCGTTGCGGATAAATACGGGGGCGTTTCCTTCGAATTTGTAATTGATTTTGTGCTCAAGGCTGGCCCAGAAATCCATAGCCACGGTGCGGATCTGGATCTCCACCTTGGTTTCGGCGCTTCGGTCCGAGAGGAAGATGGGAATGGAAACAATCATATGATAGCTTCTGTAACCGCTTGGTTTCGGGTGCTTGATGTAATCTTTTACGGAAAGTATCCGAATATCGCTCTGATTGGAAATCATCTCCGCTATCCGGTAAATATCGGATGTAAAAGAACAGATGACACGGATGCCGGCAATATCGTTGACATAATTGACCATGTTCTCTATGGTGGATTCATACCCATGCTTTTTCAGCTTTTTCACAATACTTTCCGGAGATTTCAGCCGAGATTTGATATGCTCAATCGGGTTATATCTGTGCACATGTTGAAACTCGTCGTTGAGAATTTCCAGCTTGGTTCCGATTTCCTTTAATGCTGAATTGTAAATCAGTGTGACTTCCTTCCATGAGTCCACGCCGCTGTCTGATGAAGGCTTAAATTCCATTTGCATACCTCTTTTATTTATGGCAGAATACTAATATTATATGCCGGATGCAACTGCATTATGATGATATACTGTATTATATCATAAAAAAACGGGAATGGGTATTATTCACAAAAAATTAATAAATAGGAAAAAAGTATTGTATAAAAATACAGAAATTTGTGGGAGGACATAAAATGTTTCGGATGTGGTGTAAACTCTGGAAGGACAATCATATGATAGAGGATACCGTGATCGAGCGGCCGGAAGCAGGGAGCCGGACGGGGAAAGTATTCCATGCACTGGAGGAATGCTGTATCCGTTTCGATCTGGGGCAGCCGATCTGGCTGGATGCCATTGTAACGCAGTTTCAGCGTCATGCAAAGGCACGGTTTCCGAAAGAATGCTTTATGGAAGACGTGGACTTTGATTATCTGGAGATACAGGTGATCGAGGAATAGCGCCGGCCGGCAAAGTATCAATATACCCTTGGCTTGCGGCAAACGCGCAAAAAAATCCGAGTATTTCTTATTGACAATGCATATAATATAGCGTAATATTAGTAACATAACAAGTAGTATTAAAAACTACATGTAACAGTTTTGAAAACGGAGGTGTTGTCATGCAGATTACAATAAGAGAACCGGGAAGCGCAATTACACATTTTATCGGAATGATGATGGCGGTATTCGCATCGGTGCCGCTGCTTGTGAAATCGGGGATGAGCGCAGGATATTCCAGTTTTCTGGCCATGGGAATTTTTATGCTCAGTATGATTTTATTATATGGCGCCAGCGCGACATATCATACGGTTATGGTATCTGACAGGGCGCTGCGGATCTTCCGTAAAATCGATCATATGATGATCTTCGTTATGATTGCCGGATCGTACACACCGGTATGCCTGCTTGTTCTGAGCGGGAAAACCGGCCTGATGCTGCTGGCGCTTGTATGGGGGATTGCACTGTTAGGGATGGTTATCAATATTGTCTGGATTACCTGTCCGAAATGGTTTTCTTCGCTCGTGTATATCGCGCTTGGGTGGGTGTGTGTCCTTGTGTTCGGACAGCTGCGGGCGCTGCTGTCAATCGGGGCCTTTCTGTGGCTGCTGGCAGGCGGGATTGTCTATACGGTCGGCGGCGTTATCTACGCATTGAAACTTCCGATTTTTAATAAAAAACACGCAAACTTCGGTTCGCATGAGATTTTTCATCTGTTTGTTATCGGTGGAAGCATCTGCCATTTTATCTTTATGTATGGTTACGTGGCGTAGGAAACAGAATAGTGAGCGGAAAATGAGGAGTGCCCCGATGTTCATTGCTGAACGCCGGGGCTATTATGAAAAAATTTATCTGTATGTGTAATGAAAAACATTACGTATTTTGCTGTTTCAAGACAGTTATAGCATAGCACATATTTATGAATAAATTATGAATGAAATGTAAATTTGTGGTGAAACTTTATAAAAGAGCGGTTTTATCAAAATAATATATATACATATTGCACAAAGGCAGAAATGTATTGTTTCTTGACAAAAAAGCGGTTGTGTCATTAAAATGGATAACAATAACAGGAAGGGAACCGGGGTATGCGGATGAATGTCAGGAAAAAAATATTACTGTCTTTTCTTTTGGCGGGAATTTCGATCTTTACAACGGCCTGTGCGGACGGAGACGGGGCGGAATACGGCCGGATGATTGACCGGATGCGCGCAGGAAAAGCGCCGCGGGAAGAGGCGGAGCAGATGCAGGTACAGGAAGGCGGTTCTTTGGAGAATGCGGCAGGAGAGCCGCCGGCACCGTGCCGGATGAACGGGGCGCAGTTCTGGTTCAGGGCAGGACAAACATACCTGGAGGTATATAACGGAACGGAGTTTGAAGATATTTATATCAAAGGCGTAAATATGGGGCTGGGAAAACCGGGATATTTCCCGGGCGAGACGGCCGTGACCAGGGACGAGTATGCGGGATGGTTTCGGCAGATCGGGGAAATGCATGCCAACTGTGTCCGGGTTTACACGGTGCAGCCGCCGGGCTTTTATGAAGCGCTCTACGAATATAATCTGACGGCCGACAGGCCGTTGTATCTGTTTCAGGGCACATGGTATGACGAAGGCCGGCTGGCGGAGAGCGGAGATGCTTTTGACGAAACGATGATGCGGTATCTGGAAAAGGATATGCGCGATCTGGTGGATCTGATCCACGGAAACGCTACGATAGAGCCGGTGCGGGGGAAGGCATCGGGCACTTACCGATATGATATTTCGCCGTATGTGGCGGGCTGGATTCTCGGCATTGAGTCGGATGCGGCGTTTGTGACGACGACAAACGAGGCACATCCGGAGCTGACTGCGTACGAAGGCACATATATCTGTGCGGATGATGCGACGCCGTTTGAGGTATTCTGGGCGCAGACGGGCGATTATATCGTGTCATACGAGATGGAAAAATACCGCACGCAGCGGCCGGTCAGCTATTCCAACTGGATTACGGCGGATATGCTGACACATCCCAGTGAAACCATGGAGCAGGAAGACAGTATCACGCTGAATCAGGAAAGACTGCGCGCCACGGAGGCGTTTCCCGGCGGGATGTTTGCCTCTTATCATATTTATCCCTATTATCCCAATCTGCTCTATACGCAGACCGAATACCGGGAGTATCGGGATGCGGACGGAAATCCCAATCCTTACCGGGCGTATCTCGAAGACTTGATTGCGCAGCATACGATGCCGGTGCTGGTGGCGGAGTTTGGCATACCGGTTTCCCGCGGCATTACCCATGCCAATCCGATCACCGGTTTTGACCAGGGGCATCATACGGAAGAAGAACAGGGGCAAATGCTGGCATCCATGATGCAGGATATTCACGACAGTGGTTACGCGGGTGGGCTGGTGTTTGCATGGCAGGATGAGTGGTTTAAGCGGACGTGGAATACGGAAGATTACTCCAATCCCGACCGCCGGGCGTATTGGTGCGACATGATGACATGTGAACAGCATTTCGGTCTGCTGGATTTTGTTCCCGGAAACGGGCGGGAGAGCGTGATTCTCGATGGGGACGATACGGAATGGGGCAGGAACGACGTGCTGCTGGAAACGGGTACGGCGTCTTTGTCCGCCCGTTACGACTGTGCGTACCTGTATCTGATGGTCAAAAAGAATACCGGAAATTTTGACGGAAGCCGTGTTGTGATTCCCTTTGACATAACACCGTATTCGGGCAGCCGGGTATATGAGGGCATGACGTTTTCCCGCCCGGCGGATTTTGTGCTGGTTATTGACGGAAAGGAAGATTCCCGCCTGCTTGTGCACAGCTATTATGACCGGTATCAATATTATTATGCGAAATATGACGAGCAGATCAGGACTACGGAAGAAGTGAACGAGATCGACAATGCGCTGTTTGTGCCCATTTATTCTTTTTTGGAGCGGGAACTGATTCTGCCGGACCGGGAGGAAGTGATTCCGGTACAGCGCTTTGAAGCGGGGGCATTGCGATATGGCACAAATGACTTTGCGTCGGCCGCTTATGATTCTCTTGCGGATTTTTATTATGAGGGCGGCGTGCTGGAGATTCGGATTCCCTGGCTGCTGCTGAATTTCCGTGATCCGTCGCGCAAAGAGATCGAGGATGATTTTCGGAGGAATGACGGATTTTCGGGAATTTATATCGACGGTATTTGGGCCGGGCTTGCACAGAACGGCCGGACGGCGGAGCTGGCGCATTATACATGGGATGACTGGGATCAATATCCGTATTTTGAGCGGCTTCGGAAAAGTTATTATATTTTGCAGAAGCAGTTTGCGGGGCTGGATGTGATGTGACGGAATTTAGGTTGTCATTCCTTTTGAGAAATGATAAAATATTTTAAATATGTCAACAGAACAGTCTGTCTGAACTGTTATATACCGGAAGATGGCAGAGCAGAGAGATACATGCGGAGGAAAATAGATGGACAATTATATGGATAAGCTGTCACAGCGCTGCAGTGCACAGGAAATTATCAGAGCAAATGCGCAGGCAGAGGCGAAGGAAACAGGCAGACTGCGGGAACAGATACAGGGATATGACGAATGCATGCAGGAGATGCGGATGCTGAATCTGAAAAACGTGGAATCGGCAGAGCAGCTCCGCGCGTTGGCGGAACAGGTGAAACAGCTTGCGGGACAGACGATGGCCCGGATGGAGGAGACGGAGAGACAGGACCATGCTCAGGCAGAGCGCATCCATGCGGTATGTGAGACACTCAATGGCATTTCCGGGAATGTGGAAGCGCTGCAGGAGGAATTGCAGGCGGTCCGGGGAGACATCGGCGCGCTGCCGGAAGCGCTGCAGACATTGCGGGGAGACATCGGTGCCCTGCCGGAAGCGCTGCAGACATTGCGGGAAGACATCGGCACGGTTCCGGAGACACTGGAGACACTCCGGGAAGAAATACGGACGGTATTGCAGGAAGAACGGGAAGTTCGAAAAGGCATGGCCGCCGCATGGGAAGAAGCGAAAACGGCTCTGGAACAGATAAAAGAGATGCTTGCGCAGGGCAATGAGGCGGTGCTTTCTCACGCCGAAAAGGAAAAGGCCGTCAATAAGGAGCTGGAAGATTATATGCACCGGGAAAGCGTAAAAGTTTACCGGAATGTACAGGCTGTACTGGTGGAAGAACTGAAAAATCAGACCAAAGAGCTGGACGGAAAGCTGGTACAGGGAAAAACCGGCAGAAAAGGGCTGTACGGTCTGGTGATCGTTACACTGCTGGCATCTCTGGCAAACCTTGGCATACTGGCGGCGCAGCTACTGGGATATATATAATAGAAGAAAGGGAACAAAATGACAGGCAGACAGATTTGGAAACCCGGAAATATGCTCTATCCGCTGCCGGTAGTGTTGGTCAGTGCCGCGGGAACGGACGGAGAGCAGAACCTGTTTACGGTGGCCTGGGCAGGCACGGTGTGTACTGCACCGCCCATGGTATCTATTTCGGTGAGACCGGAACGGCACTCCTATCATATGATTCGGGAGAGCGGCGCGTTTGTGATTAATCTGACAACCGAAGATCTCGTCTATGCCGTTGACTACTGCGGGGTAAAAAGCGGCAGAGATGTCAATAAATGGGAGAAGATGAAGCTGACACCTGTGCCGGGTGAGAAGGGGCCGGCGCCGCTGGTTGCGGAAAGCCCGGTCAATATCGAGTGCAGTGTAACGGAAGTCAGAGAACTGGGCAGCCACCATATGTTTGTGGCGCAGGTGACGGCCGTCCATGCCCGGGAGGAATATATGGATGGCAGCGGGAAATTTGACCTGGCGAAAGCCAATCCGATCGTATATTCCCACGGGACATACTACTCTCTGGGAAAACCGTTGGGGACATTCGGGTATAGTGTCAGGAAGAAACCGGTCTGAACGTATCAGCGCTTTTTCCACCCATCCTTATGCTCCAGCAGAGAACCGCGCATAACGGAATCTTCTCCGAACCGTTTGCGGATGGCATCGATCGCGCGATCGAGCTTTTGCTGTTTTTCGGAGGACGCGGACTGCTGCATGTCAAAAAGGGAGAGCTGTACGGGCTCGGAGGCGGAACAGAGTTTGGCAGTGCGGATACCCAGCAGCCTGACCGGTTCATGATTCCATGACTCGTCAAACAGCTTGCAGGCCGTTTCGTAAAGAATGCGGTCGGAATCCACAGGGGCGGGGAGTATGGTCTGGTGCGAGGCGGTGCGGAAATCGGCATACTTGATTTCCAGACTTTCCATCAGCGCTTTCTGATTGTGGGCGCGCAGCCTTGCGCCGACGGATTCGGCGAGAGAAAGCAAAACGGTGTATGCCGCTTCGGATGTCACCACGTCTGCAGCGAGGGTGACGGAGTTGCCGATGCCCTTTGCCTTTGCGGGCTCGGAGAGCACGGCGGCGGCATCGATGCCATTGGCATATTCCCACAACAGTGTTCCGTGGCTTTTCAGATGGGCTTTGAGGATTGCGGGGTTGGAGCGGGCGAGATCGCCGATCGTGAGAATTTCCAGTTTCCGCAGCGTTTCTTCGCTGGATTTTCCGCACATATATAAGGAAGAAACCGGCAGCGGCCACATCTTTTTTTCGATTTCGTTTACAAATAATGTATGTGTCATATCTGGCTTCCGGAAATCGGAAGCCATTTTTGCCAGCACTTTGCGGTCGGAAATGCCGATATTGACAGTGAAACCGAATCGTTCCAGAACTTCCCGGCGGATTTTATCGGCGCAGGCTGCCGGCGAGGCATAGCGTCCTGCGAGGGGCGTAAAATCCATATAACACTCGTCGACGCTGACCTGTTCAATATCCGGGCATATATCCGACAGATATGTCATAAGTTCATGGGAGCGCCGGGCATATAATGTGTGATCGGGAGGCGCCATGACGAGGGAAGGGCATTTGCGCATGGCATGGATGACTGGTTCGCCGGTGTGGATGCCGTATTTTTTTGCCGGAATGGATTTGGCGAGTACGACACCGCGGCGCTTTTCCATATCGCCGCCGATAATGGACGGAATACGGCGCAGATCGGTGGAACTGCCGTCTGCAAGCAGTTGCAGCGCTGTCCAGCTCAGGTATGCGGAATTGACATCAATGTGAAAGATAATAGAGTCCATACGGGTATCTTACCAGAAAATTCTTTACAAGTAAATTATTAACTGTTAGAATAAATCTGTTACAAAATTGTTACGAAATTGCATGTGGAAAGCCGGGAAAAAATGCAAAAAGGAAAAATGATAAAATGGGCATATTGCAAAGGGATGGGGCTGGCAATTATTGTCAGCGCTCTTTTTCTGCCCTGTTATATGAAACCCGAGTCTACGGGTAATAATATATTTTACGTATCGTTAAACGGTGTGCCGGTCGGGACAAGCGCAGTGGAAGATATGGAAGATTATGTGCGGGAAGCGCGTTTGCGGGTTGCAGGGGAACGCTCTTCACCGGTTCTGTTCGAGGCGGAGGTGTCTGTCGAAGGCGAGGAAGTGTTTTTCGGACGAGTGGATTCCGCAGAGGAGATAATCTCCAATATGGAACAGGTGATGCGAGACAGCGAAAAGGAAACGCTGCTGCGCTCTTATACGGTAAAGATCAATGAATTTACCGTGAACCTTGCCAGTTCGGAAGATGTCCTGCATCTCCTGAACGCGGTGCTGGATAAATATGACACGGAAAACCGGTATGATGTCAGTCTGATACGAGATCCCTCCCGGGAGCTGAATGTGCTGACAACACGGATTACCGATCGGGAAGAGGAGCAGAAAAAAGCGGAGGACAGGGACTTCCGCAGAGAGGCCGGAGCGGATGCCAGCATGAATCAGGCGTTTGCGGAGATCGAGCCGGAGAAGGAAATGGAGTTTTCCGACTATGAACTGGGAGTGGTTTCCCTCGCCTACGGCGATACGGTGGAGGTAGTGGAAGCATGGCTGCCGTCGGAGGCGCTGACACCGGTGGCGGATGCCGTCCGCCAGGTGACAAACGAAGAAGAGAAAAGTAAAATATACGAGGTCGTAGCCGGCGATACACTCTCGGAGATCGCACTGGACAATGACCTTCCCATGGAAAAGCTGATTGCCATGAACCCGGCCATAGAGGATGAAAATTCTACCATCCGGGTGGGCGATGAGATTATCGTGACATCTCCGGAGCCGGCGCTTACGGTTCTGCGCCAGGAACAGGAATATTACGAGGAAAATTATGATGCAGATGTCATTTATATAGACAATGACAGTTGGTACACGACGGAGCGGGTGACAAGGCAGGAACCGTCGGCGGGCCACAGAAAGGTTGTCGCGGTTGTCTCCTATCGCAATGATGCGGAGACAGGGCGGGAGATTCAGAAAGAGGAAGTGACGATGGAAGCCGTTGCGAAGGTTGTGGAACGGGGAACCAAGATACCGCCCTCTTATATCAAACCGATTTCGGGCGGCCGGCTTTCCTCCGGATTCGGCAGACGAAACGCACCAACCAAAGGCGCTTCTTCCTATCACAAGGGAATCGACTGGGCGACGCCGATCGGCACGACTGTCATGGCCTCTTGTGACGGTGTTGTCACAAAAGCGGGATGGGGCAGCGGTTACGGCTATGTGGTTTATATCGATCACGGAGACGGGCGGCAGACGCGGTACGGGCATCTGAGCAAGGTGCTTGTGAAAGCGGGACAGCATGTATCACAGGGACAGAAAATCGCACTGAGCGGCAATACGGGAAGAAGTACGGGACCTCATGTACATTTTGAGATTTTGATCGGCGGCTCACAGGTCAATCCGCTGAATCACTTAAGCTGAAATTACTACGACTTTACAAATGAAAGAAATGTGGTATACTACTTATTAGTCTTAAATTTTCAGAGGTTGAAAAATGGAACAATATGCGATTAAAGGTGGAAATCCGCTGGTAGGTGAAGTGGAGATCGGCGGCGCAAAAAATGCCGCGCTTGCGATACTGGCTGCTTCTGTAATGACGGATGAAACGGTAATGATAGAAAATATGCCCGATGTACGGGATACCAATGTACTGTTGCAGGCCATTGCCAGCATCGGCGGTATTGTAGAACGGATCGACAGACATACGGTAAAGATCAACGGATCGCAGATTCACGATCTGATTATCGACGGGGATTATATCAAGCGGATTCGTGCGTCGTATTATCTTCTGGGCGCATTGCTGGGAAAATACAAGAAAGCGGAAGTGGCGCTGCCGGGAGGCTGCAATATCGGCAGTCGTCCCATTGATCAGCACCTGAAGGGTTTCCGGGCGCTGGGTGCGAATGTAAGCATCGCCCATGGCCTGATTATCGCCGAAGCGCAGTCTCTGCGCGGCAATCATATTTATCTGGACGTGGTGACGGTTGGCGCGACGATCAATGTCATGATGGCCGCCGTTATGGCGGAAGGACAGACGATTATCGAAAATGCGGCAAAGGAGCCGCATGTTGTTGACCTTGCCAATTTCCTGAACAGCATGGGAGCCAATATCAAAGGTGCGGGAACGGACGTAATCCGCATCAAAGGCGTGTCCCGTCTGCATAAGACGGAATATGCCATTATTCCTGACCAGATCGAAGCGGGCACGTTTATGTTCGCGGCAGCCGTGACAAAGGGGGACATTACGGTAAAGAACGTGATTCCCAAACATCTGGAGTCCATCAGTGCAAAACTGCTGGAAATTGGCTGTGAAGTGGAGGAGTCGGACGATGCGGTGCGCGTGGTGGCTTCCAAAAAGCTGACGCATACCCATGTCAAGACACTGCCGTATCCGGGATTTCCCACGGATATGCAGCCGCAGATCGCCGTTGCGCTCGGGCTTTCGAGCGGTACCAGCATTGTGACGGAGAGCATTTTCGAGAATCGCTTTAAATATGTGGATGAACTGGCCCGCATGGGAGGCAGCGTAAAGGTGGAAGGCAATACGGCCATTATCAACGGCGTGGAGAAATATACCGGCGCCGGTATTACCGCTCCGGATCTGCGCGCGGGTGCGGCGCTTGTCCTTGCCGGGCTGGCGGCGGAAGGTTTTACGACAATCGATGAGATTCGCTATATCGAACGGGGGTATGAGGATTTTCCCCAGAAATTAAAGAGCCTTGGCGCACAGATTGAGCTGGTGGATACGGAGAAGGCGCTGCAGAAGTTTAAATTGTGCGTGGGTTAAAAAGAGTATGCGGTAAGCAGTTGACAGATGTTGCATCCGGGTGTATACTGTTACCGATATAAAAATTTCATATGGCTAATTTCTCTTATTCAGAGTGGTGGAGGTACAGAGGACCTGAGAAGCCACGGCAACCCCGAAAGGAAGGTGCCAACCTGAGCGAGCAGATCGAACAATAAGAGGATTTGAGTATCAGATCGATCAAGTCCGCTTATACAAGCGGATTTTTTTTATCATCCGGGAGGTCCCCGGGGGTTTGCCGGATGATAAAGACAAAAAACGCAGACGCGAATTTTGAAGGAGGAAACTAAGATGGAGAAACTGTTATTTACGTCGGAATCCGTGACCGAAGGACATCCCGACAAAATGTGCGACGCAATATCCGATGCGATTCTGGATGCGCTGATGGAAAAAGATCCCATGAGCCGGGTAGCCTGCGAGACGGCGACCTGTACCGGGTTTGTGCTTGTTACCGGGGAGATTACGACGAACGCATATGTTGATATGCAGAAGATCGTGCGGGATACCGTAAAGGAAATCGGTTATGACAAATCGGAATACGGCTTTGACGGCAATACCTGCGCGGTGATGCTTGCCATCGATGAGCAGTCTTCCGATATTGCAATGGGCGTGGACAAGGCGCTGGAGGCAAAGGAAAACAAGATGTCCGATGCGGAGATCGAAGCGATCGGCGCCGGAGACCAGGGCATGATGTTCGGTTATGCGACCAATGAGACAGAAGAATATATGCCGTATCCGATTTCCCTGGCGCATAAGCTGGCGCTGCAGCTGACAAAGGTGCGTAAGGATGGGACACTGCAGTATCTGCGCCCAGACGGCAAGAGCCAGGTTTCCGTGGAATATGATGAAAACGGAAAACCCAAGAGACTGGAAGCGGTTGTACTGTCCACGCAGCATGATCCGGATGTAACCCAGGAGCAGATCCATGCGGATATTAAAAAGCATGTGTTTGATCCCGTTCTTCCCGCGGAACTGATCGACAGTGAGACGAAGTTCTTTATCAATCCGACAGGACGCTTCGTAATCGGCGGACCGCACGGCGATGCGGGTCTGACGGGCCGTAAAATCATTGTGGATACGTACGGCGGATATGCGCGTCACGGCGGCGGCGCTTTTTCCGGAAAAGACTGCACAAAGGTAGACCGTTCCGCGGCATATGCGGCCCGCTATGTGGCAAAGAATATCGTAGCTGCAGGATTGGCAGAGCGTTGTGAGATTCAGCTTTCCTATGCGATCGGTGTGGCACAGCCCACATCGGTTATGGTGGACTCCTTTGGGACCGGAAAGGTGGACGATGCGAAACTGGTGGAAATCGTGCGCGAGAACTTTGATCTGCGTCCCGCAGGGATTATCAAAATGCTGGATCTGCGTCGGCCGATCTACAAACAGACGGCTGCTTACGGTCACTTCGGACGCAACGATCTGGACCTTCCGTGGGAGAAAACCGACAAAGCGGATGTTCTGCGCAAATACCTGTAAATTTAAGAAAAAGCCCGCTCTCCGGTGGGAGAGAAATAAAAGAGAACCGTGTCAAAGCGGTTCTTTTTTATTTCCTATCTGTTAGGAAATAATATGGAAAAAAACGGAGAACATAACCTGTATAATCAAACTATGCAAACGAGACAGAAAAGAATCCTTGAGATTTTAAAAGAAAAAAAGAGTTGGATCACAGGGAAAGAGTTATCGACGATGCTGAGTGTTTCGGACCGGACGATCCGCAATGACATGGAGTCGCTGCGAAGGGAATGCGAAGGGCTGATAGAATCAAGCGTGCGTTACGGCTACCGGATCAACCGGAAAGTTCTGGAAAAGAAAGATACGGGGTATGGCAGTCCGGGGCGCCGGAAGGGGATTCCGCAGACTTCCGGGGAACGGTGCAAGTATATCATTGAGAAACTGCTTTTCAGTGCGCGGAAACTGAATATTTTTGATTTGCAATATGATATTTATGTGAGTGAGTTCACGATCAAAAACGATATGAAAAAGGTTTCCGAAATGCTGGAAAAGTATGAAGGCGTGGAACTGGTCAGGACAGACAGCCATATTTTTCTCAGGGGAAGCGAGGAATGCAAGCGTTCTGTCTACAAGGATCTGCTGGCCAACGAGACAAAGGGGAATTTTATCAATATCAATAAAATTGATGAACTGTTTCCCAACTTTGATCTGATCCGGGTGAAAAACACGCTGGAGGAAATTCTCAGGCAATATCATTACCGGGTGCGGGAAGAAACATTTCCCATGCTGATGATTCATGTGGGTGTTTCGATTCAGAGAATGATGAACTGCAATTATGTCGAGACAGCCAGGTGCCGCAGCGAAATCCGGGATACAAAAGAGTATCAGATCGCGATGGCGTTTTTCACAAAGGCGACGGCTTCTCTGTGCTTTGAACTGAATGAAAATGAAGTGGTCTTGTTTGCAAACCTGCTGATCGGCAGGCAGAGAAGCACACTCTTTGACCGGAAAGAGGAATATCTGGCAGAGGCAGAGGAACTGATGGTGAAAATTATCAGCACAGTCCGGCAGCGGTATGATATTGACTTTTCGGGGGATGTCATTTTCAAGGACGGGATTGTCCTGCATTTGCAGAATCTTCTGGAACGGATCCGCTATCAGGCAGTTGTCTCCAATGTCTGTCTGGCGGAGATTAAAAAGAACTATCCGCTTGTGTTTGAAATGAGCGTATTTATCGGTCATGTTATCGAAAAATATACGGGAAGTTCCATATCGGAGGATGAAATCGGCTTTCTGGCGATTCACCTCGGCGCGGCATATGACCGGCTGAATATCAAATATTTCTATCATGTTGTTTTGATACAGCCAAACAGCAATACGCTGACGGGAGCATGCAGTGACAAGATACTGGAGCGTTTCGGAGAGCGGATTGTCATCGATGCCGTACTCAAATACTATGAGGCGTCGGTGATCGTGGATCTGCGGCCGGATCTTATCATTTCTACGATACCGCTGACGCAAAAGCTGGACATACCGATGATTTCGATCAGTATGTTTGTAAATACCGGCGATGAATACAAGATATTCCGGGCGATTGCGGAACTGGATAAGCGGCATTGTAAGACAGAGTTTGACAATTTTATCAAATGCCTGATTCTGGAAGATTATTATTTCTTTCATCTGGAGTGCGATACGTGGGAAGACGTAATCAGCAGCATGTGTGACCGCCTGTATGAAGGAGGGCGTGTGGAAGAGAGTTTTAAGGAATCTACATTTGCACGGGAGCGGATGGCGTTTACTTCGTTCAGTTATGGTTATGCGATCCCACACGCGCTGAATTATTCGGCTATCCATTCCACGATGGGCATTGCCATTCTGAAAAAGCCTGTGCAGTGGGGCGAATATCAGGTGCGGCTGGTACTGCTGCTGGCTGTCAGGGATGACGAACGGGAACTTCTGAAGATATTTTTTGACTGGCTTGGCAATATCTGTGACGACACGCTTCTCTTGTCAAAGATTATGAAGGCGGAAAGCGCAGAGGCTTTTGTCGGCCTGATAGAGTGATAAGAAGGGTGGATATGAAGAAACAAAAGAAGATCGAAGTCATACCGGCTCCGCTGAACAAAAGAATATTTGCCTTTTTACTGGACTGGTATCTGGGATCGGCGTTCAGTGCGATTCCGGTAGGCCTTCTGTGGAATATGCGGACGGGTGAGACGGCGATCAATACGGATATTACGCTGTTTGAAGCGCCCTGGGGCTGGCTGGCAGGTCTGCTCGGACTTTTATTCGGCGCCATCTATTATTATGGAATTCCATGCGGAGTATGGAAGGGTCAGACATTCGGCAAGAGACTGATGAATATCCGCATTACCGGAGAAGACGGTCAGCCGCTTGCGCCGGACAGACTTGCGGTGCGGCAGATTGCAGGCGTTATGATTCTCGAGGGCTCGTTTATGCTCACGGGGAAATATGTCACGCAGATGCTGGCGATGCTGACGACAGCCACAGTCGGAACGGCGCTCGGCTATACGATGTTTGCGATATTTCTTCTCTCTGCGTGGATGGTATTCAAAGGAGGAAATGCGGTCCATGATCTCTGGGCCTGCAGCAGGGTAGTTATAAATCAAGACAAAAATGAGTAAGGAGGAAGACAACATGGAAGAAATGGAAATGATCTGTTTTAAGATCATCTCTGCAGTGGGAGAGGCTAAGAGCGATTATATCTCCGCACTGGAGGCTGCAAAGAAAGGTGATTATGAAAAAGCGGAAGAGATGATCCGTCACGGTGAGGAATGCTACCTGAACGGACATAAGCAGCATGCCGAATTAATCACAAAGGAAGCAGGCGGAGAGAAGACGGAAGTCTGCCTGCTGCTGATGCACGCCGAGGATCAGTTGATGGCGGCGGAAACCATTAAATTATTGGCTGTGGAGCTGATCGGGCTTTACAAAAAGATAAATTGAGGGAAAGGAGGGAAAACAAGATGAAACGTTTTTATTTATTCTGCAATGCAGGGATGTCTACCAGCCTGCTGGCAAGCAAGATGCAGAAAACCGCGGATGCGCATGAACTGCCGATCGAAATCAAGGCATTTTCCGATGCACAGATGAATGACATTGTAAATGAATTCAATCCGGAAGTGATTCTGCTCGGGCCGCAGGTAAAACATCTCTATGAGAAGGTGAACGAGCGGTTTGGCCAGGATCGGGTTGTCACGGTGATCGACAGCACGGATTATGGCAATGTGGACGGCGAAAGAGTTTTAAAGAAAGCGATGAAGCTGTACAAAGAAAGTAGAGGAAAGTAAGTTATGATGCAGAAACTTGAAAAAATCCTGATGCCCATTGCGAATGTGCTGTCAAGGAACAAGGTACTGTCCGCAATCCGTGACGGGTTTCTGGTAACGGTTCCGATTACGATTGTCGGTTCTATTTTCCTGCTGATTTCCAATTTCCCGATGCAGGGCTTCCTGGATATGATGACTGCCATTTTCGGAGCCGGCTGGGATGCGTATCTGGGACGGGTATCGGCCATAGCGTTTGACTGTGTGGCGCTTCTCGGTGTTCTGAGTATCGGATACTGCTATGCGCGGGAGAAGGGACTGGAAAACCGGATCGGCGGTGCAGTTGTGGCATTGGTATGTTTTCTGATTATTACCCCGCAGAAAACATTCGTGGAAGTGGAAGGCGCTGCGGAAGCGGCATCCTTCAGCGGATTCCAGTTTACATTTCTGGGAACGGCAGGTATGTTCCTGGCTATGATTACAGCGATTTTGTCGGTAGAGATCTATGCGTGGGCGATCAGAAAGAAACTGATTATCCGTCTGCCTGACGGTGTTCCGCCCATGGTTATGGAATCGTTTGCCTCATTGATTCCGTCGGCGATAGCAATGACCGTATTTTTCGCTGTAGGTATTATTTTTGACCATACATCCTTTGAATATGTTCACTATTTCATTTATCAGGTATTACAGGCGCCTCTCGTAGGACTTGGCAAGCTGTCGGGATTTGAAGTAATCTATCAGTTCCTGTCCACGCTGTTCTGGTTCTTCGGTATCAACGGACCGGCTGTTACCAATACGATTTTCAGCCCGATTCATAAGGTGCTGACCGTGGAAAACTACGAAGCCGCACAGGCAGGTCTGGAGATGACCAATATCTTTACGGCGGGCTTCTCGGATTTCTTCTGCAATTTCGGCGGCGGCGGTTCCACACTGGGCCTTGTTATCATGATGGCATTCCTGGGGAAATCCAACCGGATGAAGACGCTGGGAAGGCTGTCACTTCCGGCCGGCATTTTCGGTATCAACGAACCGTTGATCTTTGGTCTGCCGATCGTACTGAACCCGCTGATGGCGGTTCCGTTTATCCTTGCGCCGGTTGCCAACACGATTATCGGATATGTGGCCACGGTGACAGGCATTATGCCGATTACACTTGGCGTCCAACTGCCATGGACCTGTCCGATTGTCTTCTCGGGATTCCTGGTAACGGGATCGGTAATGGGTTCCGTTGTCCAGATTGTCATGCTGGCCGTGGATATATTGATCTACTATCCGTTCTTCAAACTGCTGGATAAGCGCTATCTGGATGAAGAAAGCGCTGCGGGCAACGAAACGGATGAACTGGACGATCTGTCCTTTGACGATCTGGAACTGGACTAAAAGCATTGCAACAGGTCAGCGCACGCGGTGCGCTGACCGTATGATAACGATACAGGAGGCAGGATATGAAAGTTGTGTTGATTTTTGATCAGGGACTGGCAGGAGCCGGCGGAAAGTCGAATCCGAACGTGGGCCTGACTGCCGTGAAAGGCGGGATCGGTTCCGCGTTGATGCTGGAGCCGCATTTCGAAAAAATCGGAGCGCAGGTTGCCGCCACACTCTATTGCGGCAATGAATATTTCCGGGACAATGAAGAGGAAGTTGTGAAAAAGATGACAGCCATGGTGAAGAAGGTGAAGCCGGATTTCGTTTTGTGCGGACCGTGCTTTAACTATCTGGATTACGGAAAAATGGCCGCTATGATTTCCGCTTCGATTCTGGAAAACACCGATATGAAGTCCTGCGCCATGATGTCCGTGGAAAATGCGGAGACGATTGCGGCATATAAAGACAAGACGCCGATTTTGAAAATGCCGAAAAAGGGCGGCACCGGTTTGAACGACAGTTTTGCGGATCTGTGTGAATTCATACAGTGTACCGTGGAGCAGTCGGGGGAACTCGAGAACGTCCGGACCCGGGTATGTTATTAATATCCTGACACTTGCGGACGGATATTTGACCGGGTATATGATATGACAGAAAAGCCGCCGCAAAATGAACTTTCAGGATGAATTTTGCGGCGGCTTTTAAAAGGAGAAGTATGAACACTGGGAGATTAGAAAAACTATGTAACAGTTTCGGGGTCAGCAGCGCGGAGCATGGGGTTGCAAAAATGCTTCGTTCCTGCTATGAACCTCTGTGTGATGAAATCAAGCGCGATCGTCTGGGATCGATCTTTGCCATAAAAAAAGCAAAGAATCCAGATGCCCCCACGTTTATGATCGCTTCCCCGCTGGACGAGGTGGGACTGATGATTTCGGAAGTAAAAAAAGAAGGGACACTTTCCTTTATTCCGCTGGAAAATATCGCATGCAGTTCGCTGCTGCATCAGCGCGTGCGCATTCTGACACGGGAGGACACCTGCATTGACGGTGTTATCTGTATGGACAAGAAGGCGCTGGAAGATTCCTGTGAGGTGAAAAACGCGGAAGATCTGTCCATCACCTGCGGCCTTACGTACGATGAGATCAAGGATGTCATCCGTCCCGGTGATCTGGCCGGATACGGCAGTGCATTCCGGGAAAGCAACGGTATGATATTGTCAAAAGCGCTGTTTCCGCGCGTTTTCAATGAGGTGACAGCAGCGCTTCTGGAACGGCTGCAGGATGCGGAATTTGACTTTCATCTGGCGGTGGGCGGCATTGCGCAGTCTGTGATCGGGTATCGGGGGACGAAGACGGCCACATATGTGATCCGCCCTGACGCGGCGATTGCGCTGACGGCGTTTGATACGGCAAAGCGGAAGGTTCGGACCGGGGACGGCGTGATTCTCGGGTATTATGACCGCCAGATGCTGCCGTCACAGACGCTTTTGCATGATTTTGCGGATAAGACCGAGACAAAGTCTTATTTTGGGATAATGGGTAACGACGGCTCGTTTATTCACAAGACACTGAAAGGGACGCCTGCGGTCAGTGTGGGCATTGCCATGGACAATGTGGGAAGTGCCAGTGAGATTTGCAGAGCCGCGGATGTGGATACACTGACAGACAGCCTTATTGCGTATCTGCATACCATAAATGCGGAGAAGATAACGGGATTTGGAATGGGTGATTAAGATGATTGATTTGGAAAAACTGGAAAGGATATGTTCCGCCTGTGGGATCTCTTCTTTTGAGCAGGAAGTGGGAGAGGTACTTACCGAGGAATATGAGCGTCTTGGCCTCACCTGTAGCAGAGACCGTCTGGGAAGTGTGGTCGCGGTCAAGTGTCCGGAGCAGCAGGGGCCCCGGATTATGGTTGCGGCCCATATGGATGAAGTGGGATTTATGGTGGAGCACATCGATGACAACGGATTTCTCCGGGTACGGCCGATCGGAAGCTGGTGGAGCCATATGGTTCTGGGGCAATGGTATACGATTGTCACCAAAGACCGCAGGCAGTATCCGGCGCTGATGGGAAGCATGGCGACACACGGACTGCCGCAGGAAATCCGCAGCAAAACGGTTCCCATAGAAGACGTCTATCTGGATGCGGGCGTGGGAAGCCGGGAGGAAGTGCTCTCTCTGGGCATCGCCGTGGGAGATATGATAACGCCGCAGGCGCATTTTGCGGTGATGAACAATCCCAAATATCTCTGCTGCAAGGCGTTTGACGACCGCATCGGGAACTATATAATGACAGAGGTGGCGCAGCGGCTGCGGGATGCGGTGCATGCGCCCCTGTATCTGGCCAATACCGTGCAGGAGGAGCCGGGGCTGCGCGGCGCAAGGACCGCCGTGGAGACGGTACATCCCGACATCGCGTTTGCCATTGACATGACGCTGGCCGGTGATACGCCGGCGAATCATAATATCTGCAGTCTGGGCGGAGGCGTCGTGCTTTCCATGATTGACTCCAACTCCATTGCGCCCAGGGCGCTGGTGCGGTATGTGGAAAGTATCTGTGAGAAGCATGACATTCCCTGTCAGTATGCGGTATTTAACAAGGGTGGGACGGACTCCGGCAATATACACAAGGCGTTTGACGGGGTTATCAATATGACGCTGTCCATTCCCATCCGGTATATGCATACGCATCACAGCATGATTCATGCAGATGACGTGGAGGCATGTATCCGGCTGATCTGCGAACTGGTCAGAGATATAAAGGAGGAAAAGCTATGTATGGAATAATCGCCACATGGAGAATGGCAAAGGAAGGAATCGAGCTGGCATATGATATGCTGCAAAAGGGAGAGAGTGCGGGAAGCGCGATTGAGACCGCCATCCGTGCGGTAGAGGATTTTCCGTATTATAAATCGGTGGGTTATGGCGGTCTGCCGAACGAGGAACAGATCGTAGAGCTGGATGCCGGCTATATGGACGGTGATACGATGAGTGTGGGCGCGCTGGGAGCGATCAAAGATTTTGCCAATCCGGTCAGCATTGCCAGAAAACTCAGCGAGGAAAAGGTCAACAATGTGCTGGTAGGCGCGGGTGCGGAGAAATATGCCCGTGAACGGCAATTCGAAGAAAAGGAAATGCTCACGGACCGGGCAAAGGCTTTCTACCGCAAAAAGAAAAAAGAACTGGATCAGGAGCTGCGGCCCTATGACGGGCATGATACGGTGGGAATGGTATGCCTGGATCAGTCCGGGGCGGTAACGGCTGCCACGAGTACCAGCGGTCTGTTTATGAAGCGAAGCGGCCGTGTCGGCGATTCTCCGATCGTCGGTTCCGGCTTTTATGCGGACTCCGGAGTGGGCGGCGCTACGGCGACGGGCCTCGGCGAAGATCTGATGAAGGGCTGTATCTCTTATGAGATCGTCCGCCTGATGAAAGAGGGATTGAAGCCGCAGGAAGCCTGCGAAAAGGCGGTTTCCGAACTGGATAAAAAGTTAAGGGAAAAGCGCGGGGAAGCGGGCGATCTGTCGGTGGTCGCCATGAACAATCAGGGCGAGTTCGGCTGCGCGACGAATATTGACGGCTTTTCCTTCAGCGTTGCCACCGGGGAACAGGAACCCATTGTATATCTGGTCAACCGTGAGGAAGACGGGCACTGCACGTTTGCGGAGGCTTCCCGGGAATGGCTGGAAGAATATATGCGCGTACGCATGGCACCGGTTGAGGAATAAAGAATGAAAGAAAAAATCACAAATCATGTGACGGAACTGGTTCCGGCACTGGTGGAAGACATCAAAACGATCTGCAGCATGGATTCCCGGCAGGATACGGCCACACCGGAAGCGCCGTTCGGAGAGCGTGTGGCAGATTGTCTGCACGAAGCGCTGCGCATCGCGGAGCGGCTTGGGTTCGAGACGGAAAATGTGGGAAACCGGGTGGGCATCGCGGCCTGCGGACCGGATACCGAAGACTATATTGCCTGTGTGGGTCATCTGGACGTGGTGGATGTCAACGGTGTCTGGAAGACGGATCCGTTTGTCTGCACGGAGAAAGACGGCGTTTTATATGCCAGAGGCGTGCTGGACAACAAAGGGCCCACATTCTGTTGTATGTATGCGCTGAAAGCGCTGATGGATCTGGGATATGAATTTCCCATCCGTGTCAAGATCATATTCGGAACGAATGAAGAGACGGGCATGGAGGATATGAAATGGTATTTCCAGGATCACAAATTTCCGCTGATGGGCTGGACGCCGGACGTGAAATATCCGGTTATCTATGCGGAACGCGGGAGGGCGGCGTTCTGCTACAGCCTTCCGCGGGATAAGACAGACGAACTGTATGCCTTTATGAATCAGTTTATCCTCAATCAGAATGATCTGTCGGTCAGTCTTGGCGTTGATTATGCGGACGAGGAGTTTGGAAAAAATCAGGTGCGGAAAGTGGAGCTGTTTCAGGATGAAGACAGCTGCGGCCTGACGCTGGTCTGCAGCTATCCGGCCTCTTACAGTCTGGATACGATGGCGGACGCGCTGCGCAAACTCTGCAGTGAGCATATGATTCTCATTCTGGACTCGAATATGGATCCGGTCTTCTTTGAAAAAGACAGTTATCTGATCCGGACACTGGAACGGGTCTATGAGGAGATTATGGGCGAGGACGGCAGCGCGGTGACGACCACGGGCGGCAGTTATGCCAAAGTGGTGAAAAATATCGTGCCGTTCGGCCCGAGCTTTAAGGGGCAGAAGGGAATCGGGCATATGCCGGACGAATGGATGCGGATCTGTGACATCGAAAAAAACACGCAGATTTATGCCTGGGCGTTGCATGAACTGATGGAAGGACTGCAGGAGGGATTGCGATGAAAAGACTTGGAATTTCCGTTTACCCGGAACGGGCATCAAAGGAAGATTGCTATGCATATATGAAGCTGGCGGGAAAATACGGTTTTCAGCGTGTGTTTACCTGCCTGCTGTCGGTGGAAGAGGACAGGGAAAAAATCAAAGACGATTTTACGGAATTTTGTAACGTCGCACATGATAACGGTCTGACGGTTTCCGTTGACACAAACGGCGCGGTTTTCCGGCGGCTCGGAGCGACACCGCGGGATCTGTCTGTTTTTGCCGGGATGGGTGTGGACATTGTCCGTCTGGATGAGCATTTCAGCGATGCCGAGGATATTGCGATCACCAAAAATCCGTACGGCATTATGATCGAGTACAATGCGTCTTCCACGCAGGCTTTGGATGTGATGATCCAAAAGGGCGCGGACAGAAGCAATATGTGCCTTTGCAGTAACTTTTATCCGCAGAGGAATACAGGTATGGGCCTTCGGCGGTGGCAGGAGCTGAACGCCTGGTATCAGCCGCTTGGACTGAACAATGCGGCGTTTGTGACCAGCCGGGAGCCGCATACGCATGGACCCTGGGAGGTTTATGACGGGCTTCCGACGCTGGAGATCCACCGTGAGCTGCCAATTGATCTGCAGCTTCGGCATCTGAACGCCATGGGGCTGTGCAATGACTTTCTGATCGGCAATGCGTTCGCCAGTGAGGCGGAGCTGAAAGCAATGGCGGAGACGGATCTGAGCCGGATCACTATAAAAGTGGATGCGGAGGAAACGATTTCCGCGATTGAGAAGGAAATCATTACGTGCGGGATCCACGCGTCGAGAGACGACTGCAATGAACTGGTTGTCAGATCGAGCTGGCCGAGAGTACAATATAAAGACGAAAGCATCGTACCGCGTAAGAGCGGCCGCGATGTCTTTACAAGGGGCGACGTGATTATCGTCAATGATAACCTGAAACATTATGCAGGCGAACTGATGATCGTATTGACGGAGATCAAAGCGGACAATGTCTATAACTATGTGGGACATGTGAGCGGCGGCGAGCAGCTTTTGCTGGACTGCATCAAACCGGCATACGGCTTTGCGCTGACGATATAGGGCGGATTTGCTATGGCCGGACGTTGGCATTGTCTGACGGTCCGGCCTGCGGCGATCGGATGTGACAGAGGTGAATGGTATGGAAAAAGTGGTGGAAATTTGCTGTGGAGGCTATGAGGATGCGCTGGCGGCATACCGCGGCGGTGCGAAGCGCATTGAACTGAACAGTGCGTTGTATCTGGGCGGCCTGACACCGTCGGTGGGGACGCTGCTGCTGACAAAGCAGCATACGGATCTGAAGGTAATTGTCATGGTGCGCCCCAGAGGCGCGGGATTCTGCTATGGCGATGCCGACTTTGCGGTGATGCAGGCGGATGCGGAGCAGATGATGAAAAACGGCGCCGACGGCATTGCGTTTGGCTGTCTGGACAAAGAGGCCGGGCTTCACGAGGCGCAGATCCGGGCGATTGTGGAGATCGTAAAACGCTATCATGGGGAAGCGGTGTTTCACAGGGCGTTTGACTGTGTGAGCGATCAGGACGGGGCGATGGAAAAACTGATCGAAATGGGAATTGACCGTGTTCTGACCAGCGGCGGCAGGCCGAAGGCCATGGACGGCGCGGCGCGGATCGCTGCCCTGCAGAAAAAGTATGGTGACAGGATAGAGATACTGGCCGGCAGCGGCGTCAATGCGGACAATGCGGCAGAACTGATGGAGAAAACCGGAATCCGGCAGGTACACAGTTCCTGCAAGGGCTGGCTGTGCGATCCGACAACCAACGGGCCGGACGTATCCTACTCCTATACGGAAGAACCCGACAGGGATGCATACGAAATTGTGGATGAAGCGTTGGTGAAGAGGCTGGTTGAGACGATATGAACTTTCAGAAAATAAGAAACAATGAAAAGGCGCGCTATGCCTGGACGTTTGCCAGCGTTCTGACCGCAGGGTTTCTGCAGGCGGCCATTATGCAGATTTTTATGAATCCGATCAACCTGCTGTCCAGCGGATTTACCGGGGTTGCGATTCTTGTGGAAAAGATTACGTCCACATTTTTCGGGTTTTCCTTCCCGGTTTCTCTGGGCATGCTGGTTTTGAACATCCCGGTGGCCATCTTGTGCAGTAAGAGTATCAGCAAGCGGTTTACATTCTTTTCGCTTCTGCAGGTATTTTTTGCCAGCTTTTTCCTGCGGGCGCTGCACTTTGAGCCGTTGTTTGAGGATGTCCTGCTGAACGTAATCTTCGGCGGTTTTTCCTATGGCATTATGACCGTTATTGCGCTGAAAGGGAACGCTTCCACCGGCGGTGTGGACTTTGTCGCTCTGTATATTTCCAATAAACGGGGTAAGTCGATCTGGAGTTCGGTCTTTGTATTCAATGCGGCGCTGATTACGATTTTCGGATTTATGTTCGGATGGGAGTATGCGGGATATTCGATTCTGTTCCAGTTTATTTCCACTAAGACGATCGATTCGTTCTATCACCGCTACGAGCGGATGACAATGCAGATTACGACGACCAGGGCAGATGACGTAATCAAAGCCTATGTGGCGGAATACCGTCATGGCGTTTCCCGTGTTGACGGAATCGGCGGGTACAGCGGAAAAGAGATCAGCCTTTTGCATACGGTTGTGTCGAGTTATGAGATACAGGATATTGCCAAACTGATGCGCAAGGCGGATCCCCATGTGATTATCAATACATTTAAGTCGCAGGATTTCTACGGCGGGTTTTATTTGAAGCCGATTGAATAATGAGAAAAGCCGGCAGCCCTTTTTGCGGAGCAGCCGGCTTTTTCGTATTCGGTCTGCGGGTTTGTGTGATACAATGGAGAAAACCGGTGTGTCGGAGAGGAGTGCACGGATGGATATAACAGAGCGGCTGTGGCTGCTGAAGCAGATTTATCACGGTGAAAACCGATATTTTGACACGGAAGAGAACCGGTACCGCCACCGGATCCCCGCGCGTATCTCTGCCGCGATGCAGGCGGAGCTGGCAGAGGCGGGCCGCATGCCGGACCGGATGTATAAGCCGGAACATGCGGCGCTGCTGGATGAACTTTACCGGCTTGCCGGGACATGGACACTGCGGGAGGCGGCGGACGCTTTTCTGGCCGGATTGTGGTCTGCGCCCATTCTGTGGCGGTGCGCGCTGCCCGCAAAACTGATTTCGCTTGTCATGCCGCCGCATCCGCATACGCCGTACGGCGGCAGCAAAGATACGTGCATAATCTGCGGTTTTCGGGAGCAGGCGGTGGATATAACAGGCAGATGGTACGGGTTTATGACCGGCGCAATGCCGCTGGACGGGGATCCCGTCGGCTATGTGCTGGCACTGAGGGAGATGGAGCAGGCGGGCCGACGTCCTGTGCCGACGGAATACGATATATGGACATTCCGGGCGATTCTGACGGTAATCCGCTGTGCGCCGCCCGGTGCGCGGTATGCGAAAATACGCGATGCGCTGCACCGGGAAAAACTGCTGCCGGTCTCCGATCGGTTTGTGTACGGTTCCCTGCTGGAATCGCTGGCGCTGATCGGACTGCTGGATACGGATGATTATCCGGGTATGGCGTCGTGTTACACGACATATGGAAAGCGGGATGAGCGCCCGTCTGTCCGTGTGGAGGTGCAGGCGCCCCTTGCCTGGTGGAATTCTTCGGTCGGTGTCAATTCCGCTGCGCTGCAAAAAATCTTTCCCGATCGGGATTGTTCGTCCGTTGATCTGACCAACCGCCCCGCGCCCGTGCCGCCGCCGGAGCAGACGATTGCCGGCAGTCTCGCACGCAGGAGACTGCCCCGCGCCGTGATTCCGAAATCGCCGGATGCGGGCAGCGGACCTGCCGCTGCCGGAGATGTGTATGGCGTTCGTATCCGCGACGACGTGTGGATTACGGTTTACTGCCATCGGGTAAAGGACGGACGGGTTCTTGTCGAATACCTTGACGGCGTTTTTTCGGCGATGCCGGTGAAAGCGCAGCTCCGAAATACCGTCCGCCCACGCGGGAACGGGCGGTGGCAGGCGGATGTCACCGCGCTTGACAAGACAACCGGCATCAGGAGGATTGCCAGAGACGTACCCCCTCCTGCCGCCGGTGCGCCCGGACCGGAGCGGATTCCGTTTGTGAATGCAAAAGAGCTGAAACGTCTGGCGTGGTGGTGCTTTCCCGATCTGGACTAAACTGTTTTGTGCCCTATGTGTGTGGCATGCATAAACAGGCTGTGAATGGTTTGTAAACGGAACAGGACAGAAACCGAGAAAGTCCCGGCAGGATTATGCGTTTCCGGCAGGGGCGTATCTTCCCGGCTTCTCATCGGGCTGCGGGTACAAGCAGTTCTAACGGCTGCGGCGATAAATATTGGCAGGCGCGCAACCGTCCTTTATGCGCCGTCCGGGCGCAGGCCGGACTTTTCCGGACATCCCTGTCCGGAAATTGCAGACTGTGGCGCAGTCGTAAGAACCGCTAATCCCCTCCGCAAGATGAGAAGCCGGGAAGATACGCCTCTGCCGAAAAGATATTGCAGTGCAGACTTTCTCGGTTCCTGCTCTGTGTCGTTTACAAACCATTCAGAATCTGTTCATATTTGTGCCCGCCATTCTTCCCATTGCCACAAAATCCGAAAGGTAGTATAATAGAACAGAAATTTTTGCAAACGGATGAAGGCTATGGAAACATATAGAAAAATCAGAGATATTATTATAAAAGATGTCGATAACGCAAATGAAACCAAACGAGCTTCGGTTATTATGCGTTTTTTTGCGTTGATTATGTGCGGGTATTTTCTGCTGCAGGGTATCTGTATGGTGGTATGCGGGGAGTGGAACGGGTTTGTCATGAGTCTGCTGTGTCTGGCCGGCTATATGGTGGCGTTTTACTATACTTATCTGAATCACACGCGGACTGCGCTGATCTATACGATTATTTCGACGCTGGCATGGGTCGTTTTGTATGTCTTTTTGTTTGGGTGGGACTGCGGTGCACAGCACTTTATTTTTGTCCTGCTATTGCTTTTTTTTGTCGCAAGCCACGCGGCGGGCAGGCAGAAAGTTATGGCGGCGGTTATGCTCTGTGCGCTGCGTCTGGCGCTGTACTGGTACACAAAGATATATGACCCGCTGATCGAGTTTGATCCTGTGATTGCGGTTCTGATGCAGATGATTAATACGATAACGATATTTTCACTGATTACGGCGATTATTATGGTATTTTGCCAGGACTCCATTGCGATGGAGGAAAAGCTGGTGTCATACAATGAAAAGCTGCGGGAGGCGTCGCGCCGTGACCCGCTGACAAAGCTGTATAACCGGCGGGCGATGCTGGAATATATCACGGCATTGATCGGGCAGATTCATAAACACGGTCATTGGTTCTGCATTGCCATAGGGGACATTGATTTTTTCAAGAATGTCAATGACTCCTACGGGCACGAGGCGGGCGATGCGGTGCTGGTGCGGACAGCGGCGCTTCTGTCGGAATGTATGAGCGGAAAAGGGAGCGTATGCCGATGGGGCGGTGAAGAATTTCTGCTGGTTTTTGAGGAGATGAACGGTGAAGAGGCGCTGGCGGAGCTGGAAAAGATCCGCGAGCTGATCCAACAGCAGCAGATTATGTACAAGGGCCGGATGATTTCCGTTACCATGACATTCGGACTGGATGAATATGACAGCGAGAAGCCGATCGACAATACGATCAATCAGGCGGACCAGAAACTGTATATGGGAAAACGGCAGGGCAGAAACCGGGTGGTTTTCTGATAGGTGAAAAAATATGGCATTTGCGCACTTGCACGTACACACAGAATATTCTCTTTTGGATGGCTCCAATAAGATCAAAGAATATGTTAAGCGGGTAAAGGAACTGGGAATGGACAGCGCCGCGATTACCGACCACGGGGTTATGTACGGCGTGATTGATTTTTATCGGGCGGCAAAGGAAGCCGGTATCCGCCCGATTATCGGCTGTGAAGTCTATGTCGCGCCCAATTCCCGCTTTGACAAGGAGCTGACGGGCGGTGAAGACAGGTATTATCATCTGGTGCTGCTGGCGGAAAATAATACCGGCTATCAGAATCTGATTCGGATTGTGAGCAGCGGATTTACGGAAGGCTATTATTACAGGCCGCGTGTGGATATGGAAGTGCTCAGCCGCTACCACGAGGGGATTATCGCACTCTCCGCCTGTCTGGCAGGTGAGGTGCAGCGCTATATTGTCAAGGGGCTGCCGGAGGAGGCAAAGAAGGCGGCGCGCAAGTACGAGGAATGCTTCGGGAAGGGAAATTATTTTCTGGAACTGCAGGATCACGGGATTCCGGCGCAGAAGACGGTCAATACCGCTCTTTTGCAGATAAGCCGGGAACTGGATATTCCGCTTGTCGTTACGAATGATGTGCACTATACCTATGCGGAGGACGAAAAGCCGCACGATATTCTGCTGTGCATCCAGACCGGGAAAAAGCTGGCCGACGAGGACCGCATGCGTTATGTGGGCGGGCAGTATTATGTCAAGAGCGAGGAGGAGATGAAGGGGCTTTTCCCCTATGCGTGGGAAGCGGTGGAAAACACGCAGCGTATCGCGGAACGATGCCGGGTGGAAATCGAATTCGGCGTCACGAAACTGCCGAAATATGAAGTGCCGGAAGGCCATACGTCGTGGACGTATCTGAACGCGCTCTGTTATGACGGGTTGGACGAACGCTATCCCGGGCAGGAGGCAGGGGATGCCGATGCGCTGCGGGAGCGCCTTGACTATGAGCTGCATGTCATCCGCACAATGGGATATGTGGACTATTTTCTGATTGTCTGGGATTTTATCAATTTTGCCAAAAGCAACGGCATTGCCGTGGGGCCGGGACGGGGAAGCGCCGCGGGGAGCCTTGTGTCGTACTGTCTGAAAATAACGGATATTGATCCGATCCGCTATCAACTGCTCTTTGAGCGTTTCCTGAATCCCGAGCGGGTATCAATGCCGGATATTGATATTGATTTTTGCTTCGAGCGGCGGCAGGAAGTGATTGACTATGTTGGTCAAAAATATGGGCATGAGAAAGTGGTACAGATTGTCACTTTCGGTACGCTGGCGGCAAAAGGTGTGATCCGGGATGTGGGGCGTGTGATGGATCTGCCGTATAGCTACGTGGATTCTATCGCGAGGATGGTTCCCAACGAGCTGAATATTACGATAGACCGTGCGCTGGAGATCAATCCCGAGTTCCGCGCCCTGCTGGAAAAGGAGGAACAGGTGCGGGAGTTGATCGGCATGTGCCGGCGTCTGGAAGGGCTTCCGCGCCACACTTCCATGCATGCGGCCGGGGTGGTGATCTGCCCGGAACGGGCGGATGCATTTGTGCCGTTGTCGAGAGCTTCCGACGGTTCGATCACAACCCAGTTTACGATGACGACGCTGGAAGAGCTGGGGCTTTTGAAGATGGACTTCCTGGGTCTGCGCACGTTGACCGTGATTCAGAATGCGATTGACAATATCCGGCGCAGCACCGGTGAAACGATCGATCTGCAGAAGATGGACTATAACGATAAAGCCGTACTGGAGGCGATCGGGACCGGGAAAAATGAAGGGGTATTCCAGATTGAGAGCGGCGGCATGAAGAACTTTATGAAAGAACTGAAACCGCAGAATCTGGAAGATATTATTGCCGGCATTTCCCTGTATCGTCCGGGGCCGATGGACTTTATCCCCCAGTATATCAGGGGGAAAAATAACCAGGGCGACATTGTCTATCCCTGCCCGCAGCTGGAGCCGATTCTGAAGCCGACATACGGCTGTATCGTCTATCAGGAGCAGGTTATGCAGATCGTCCGCGATCTGGGCGGCTATACGCTTGGGCGAAGCGATCTGGTGCGGCGCGCCATGAGCAAGAAAAAGCAGTCTGTCATGGAGAAAGAACGGGCGAACTTTATCTTCGGAAACCCGGAGGAAGGCGTGCCGGGCTGCATTGCCCGGGGGATACCGGAGAGTACGGCAAGCCGGATCTATGACGATATGATGGACTTTGCCAAATATGCGTTTAACAAGTCGCATGCGGCGTGTTATGCGGTTGTTTCTTATCAGACGGCATGGCTGAAATATTACTATCCGAAAGAGTTTATGGCGGCGCTGCTGACATCCGTAATCGATAATCCCAGGAAAGTGTCCGAATATATTCTCGCCTGCCGGGCGATGGGGATTGCGATACTGCCGCCGGACATTAACGAAGGGGAAGCGAACTTTTCCGTTTCGGGCGATTCCATCCGCTATGCGCTGACGGCGATTAAGAGTATCGGCAGGGGCGTTATTGATTATATTGTAAACGAGCGGGAAGCACGCGGGCCGTATAAAAACCTGAAAGATTTTATCACACGGGTATCGGACAGCGATCTGAATAAGCGGGGGATCGAAAATCTCATTAAAGCGGGCGCGTTCGACGGACTGGGCGGAACGCGCAAGCAGCATATGAGCATTTATATCCGGGTGCTGGAGAGCATTGTCCAGAGCAGGAAAAACAATATGGCCGGGCAGCTTACACTGTTTGATCTGGCTCCCGAGGAAGAAAAGGAAAGCTATGACATCCGACTGCCGGATGTGGGAGAGTATTCCCGCGAGATGATGCTGGCATTCGAAAAGGAAGTGCTCGGCATTTATATCAGCGGACATCCGCTGGAAGAATATGAAAACGTCTGGAAAAAGCGGATTACGGCGACGACGGCTTCTTTTATCATGGATGAGGAGACGGGGACGGCGTCATTGGCCGACGGCAGCAGCGCGACAATCGGCGGCATTATCGCGGATAAAAAAATCAAGTATACAAAAAACGATAAAGTGATGGCATTTTTGCAGGTGGAAGATCTGGCGGGCAGTATCGAGGTGATTGTATTTCCGAGGGACTATGAAAAAAATGCCGAAAAGCTTGTGCTGGATAACAAAGTATTTATCCGGGGTCGGGTATCGGTGGAGGAAGAGAAGGACGGCAAGCTGATCTGCGAGGAAATTACCGCATTTGACGAAATTCCCCGGACACTGTGGGTGCGGTTCCCTTCCATGGAAGCATATGAGAAGGCGCAGGAACGTCTGTTTTCGATGCTGAAAGAATGCGACGGTAAGGACGGCGTTACCATTTTTATCGAACAGCCCAGAGCCATGAAGAAACTGCCCGCAAATATGGGCGTGCAGGCCGACGGGACATTTGTACAGGAGCTTGCGGCCGTTTTCGGGCCGGAGAATATAAAAGTTGTTTCGTAGGGGAAAGGGCATTGAAATATCGGAAAAAAACGTTTAAAATATAAGAAATCAATAGGAGGAATCGGCATGGCGAAAGAGATTAAGACGATTGGCGTCCTGACAAGCGGCGGGGACGCGCCCGGCATGAACGCGGCGATCCGTGCGGTTGTCCGGAAAGCGATTGGGAACGGCGTAAAGGTAAAAGGAATTAAAAAGGGCTATCAGGGCCTTCTGAACGAAGAAATCGTGGATATGGAAGCAAGGAGTGTGTCGGATACGATACAGCGGGGCGGTACGATACTGGGAACGGCCAGATGCCATGACTTCCGTACGGAGGAAGGACAGGAAAAAGGCGCGGAGATCTGCAGAAAACACGGGATCGACGGCCTGGTAGTGATTGGAGGAGACGGTTCTTACCGCGGCGCGCAGGCGCTTGCACGCAGGGGAATCAATACGATCGGCATTCCCGGAACGATCGATCTGGATATTGCCTGTACGGAATATACGATCGGTTTCGATACGGCTGTCAATACGGCGATGAATGCGATCGATAAAGTGCGTGATACATCTTCCTCCCATGAACGGTGCAGCATTATCGAGGTAATGGGCAGAAATGCCGGCTATATCGCGCTCTGGTGCGGTGTGGCAAACGGCGCGGAAGACATACTGATACCGGAAAAGTTTGATTATAACGAACAGAGTATTATCAATAATATTATCCGCAACCGGAAAAAGGGGAAAACCCATCATATTATTATCAATGCGGAGGGAATCGGACATTCGACTTCCATGGCGCGCCGGATTGAGGCGGCGACGGGCGTGGAGACAAGGGCGACGATTCTGGGATACATGCAACGAGGCGGCAGCCCCACCTGTAAGGACCGCTTTTATGCATCCATAATGGGCGCATATGCGGCGGATATTCTCTGCAAGGGAAAATCCAACCGCGTTGTCGGGTATCAGCACGGCGAGTTTTTGGATTTTGATATAGAAGAGGCGCTGGCGATGCAGAAAGAGATCAATATGTACCAGTTCGAAGTCAGCCGCATACTGGCGCTGTAACGACGGTTATCCAGATAAAGGAGCTGCAGAATGATCACCAGTCTTGGGAACGAAAGAATTAAAGCGGTGGTGCGCATGAGGCAGAAAGCGAAGGCGCGTGCGGAAGCGGATGCTTTTCTGGCAGAGGGCATCAAGATGTTTCTGGAAGCGCCGGCGCAGCAGATTCGGGAAGTTTATATTTCCGAATCTTTTTCCTGTCCGGATGCGGCCGTGGAGCGGGCCGTGCGGGAGAAAGCGGGGGCGCTGCCGTGCGAGACCGTATCGGAAGCGGTATTTGCGAAATTGTCGGACACCTGTTCGCCGCAGGGGGTTCTCTGTGTGCTGAACCGCCGACATTATCAACTGGCAGATATGCTGCGGGAGAAAAATCCGCTGCTGCTGTTGGCGGAAGGAATCCAGGATCCGGGCAATCTGGGGACTATGATACGGGCCGGAGAGGGCGCGGGCATCCATGGCTTGATCCTGTCGTCCGATACGGTGGATATGTATAACCCCAAGACAATCCGGGCGACAATGGGTTCGGTGTACCGGGTGCCGTTTCTCTATACGGACAGTCTGCTGGCAACAATGAAAGAACTGCAGGCACGCGGTATCGCTGTCTATGCGGCACATCTGCGGGGCGAGAGATCCTATGATCTCTGCGACTTTCTGGACGGAACCGCTTTTCTGATCGGGAACGAGGGAAACGGACTGCGGCGGGAAAGCGCCGAAGTGGCGGATATGTATATGAAAATTCCCATGGCAGGCAGGGTGGAATCGCTGAATGCCGGGATGGCGGCGGCCGTGCTGCTGTATGAGGCGGCGCGGCAGAGGAGGAATCAGGAATGAAAATCGGAGTGATCGGGCTTGGCAATATGGCGGATGCCGTGATCGGCGGCATGCTCCGTCAGGAGATTGTAAACAGAGAAGACATTATCGGTTCGGCTGCCACCCGGCAGACTGTGGAGCGGATGGCGCAGCGGTATGGAATCCGGGCAACGACGGATAACAAGGCAGTGGCAGAGGCCGCGGAAGTGCTGATTCTGGCGGTGAAACCGCAGTTTCTGGAAACGGTAATCACGGAGATTCGTGAGAGCATTGCGGAGAAGACGCTTTTGATTACGATTGCCGCAGGGAAGACGATCGACTGGTATGAATCTGCTTTCGGGAGAGCGATTCGTCTGGTGCGCTGTATGCCGAATACGCCGGCCCTGGTCGGCGCGGGATTTACGGCTGTCTGCGTCAATGAAAATGTGACAAAAGAGGAACAGGCGTGCGCGCTGCGGCTGATGGGAAGCCTCGGGGAGACATGCGTGATCCCGGAGAGCAGGATGGATGCCTTTGCTGCGGTGGCGGGCTGTTCGCCGGCATATGTCTTTATGTTTATCGAGGCGATGGCGGATGCGGGCGTGGCGGCAGGCATGCCCAGAGCGCAGGCATGCGAGGCGGCGGCCCGGGCCGTGATGGGCAGCGCAAAGCTTCTGCTGGAAACGGGCCGGCATCCGGGCGAATTAAAGGACATGGTGTGTTCGCCGGGCGGAACGACCATCCAGGGGGTAAAAGCTCTGGAAGAGCATGGGATGCGCGGTGCGGTTATGGATGCCATCGCTGCCTGTGTGGAGAAAGCAAAAAAACTGTAACGGTTTCGGAAAATAATATTCATAAAAACGTAAGAATATTCAGGAAAATGATGTAAATCAAGGTATAAAATTCTTCCAATCTGTTAAAACTTGACAATGTATCAGGAATTTGTTATGATTTAAAAAATGATTAACAAATTCGTAATAATTATTCATAAATTTGTTATAAGCATTTTGGAGGGAACTATGAAGACAAAGGGTAGAAGGCTGCTGCATTACCTGTCCGGTATGCTCATGGGAGCTGCCGCATTTGGGTTGTTACAGATCAGCGCGGTAGCCGGCAACACGGACAGTCTGCACTCGCTCAACGCAGGTGCGGCTGCAATTTTGGATGCGGATCTGGCGCTGGAAGAGGATGTCGGCGAAGTTGCGTCCGTTTCGCGCAGCAAGGAAGAGAAAGAGAAGGAGAAAGAGAGCAGAGAGCAGGATGAAGGCGGCGAGACGTCGGATGAAGACGACGCCGAAGAGTCCAATCTGGTTATGGCAAATGTGGAAAACGCAGTAAATGTCAGACAAGAGGCCGATGAAGATTCGGATAAGGTCGGCAAGCTTTACAGTGACTGCGGAGGAGAGATACTGGAACGCCGTAACGGTTGGACGAAGCTGAAATCCGGTAATGTGACGGGCTGGACGAAAGACGAGTACCTTTTGTTTGGAGACGAGGCCGAAGCAATGGCGGAGGATTTGGGAAATCTGATTGCGACAATTGAGGCGGATACACTGCGAATCAGAAAAGAACCGAGAGCCAATGCCGGCGTATGGGGTCTGGTCGGAAAAAACGAGGAAATGAAAGCGCTGGAAGTGATCGATGATGACTGGGTCAGCGTGGAGTGGGGCGGCGATATTGGTTATGTTTCCGCCGAATATATTGATATACGGTTTGTGATCGATTCCGGTGAAACGATGGAAGAGATTAAGGCCAGAGAAGAAAAAGAGCAGGAAGAAAAGCGCAAGGCAGATGCAGAGAAGGCAAAACAGAAAGAAAACCGTGGCGCGGTTCCCGTGGGCGCTGCCGATGATGTGCTGCTCGCCGCTCTGATTCAGTGCGAGGCCGGAAATCAGCCGTACGAAGGAAAGCTGGCAGTGGGGGCGGTCGTAATGAACCGCGTGCGCAGCGGCGGTTATCCGAACACGATCTCCGGTGTTATCTATGCATCGGGACAGTTTACGCCTGCGGGAAACGGCAAGGTGGCTAAACGGCTGGAGGCCGGCATTCAGGACAGCTGTCTGCAGGCGGCACGCGAAGCCATCGCCGGGGTGTCCAATGTGGGCGGCGCCACACATTTCAGACGGGCCGGCAATCATGACGGACTGATAATCGGTAATCATGTATTCTGGTAGTATAAACGAGATAACGGAAAAGATACCTTTGCGTAAGCGGAGGTATCTTTTTTAATAATAAGAAATTCCGCTAAATATTTGGCAATCTTGCGCTTTCACTTGAATCCGCAGGGGTAATATAGTAAGATAAGTATGCGAAATTCTACGAAAGGGGAGATGACGCATGATATTTAATTGGAATATGGCAGTTGTGTGGCTGGTCATTCTGGTTGCCTGTCTGGCTGTGGAAATTGCGACGCTCGGACTTACTTCGATCTGGTTTGCAATTGGTGCACTGGCGGCGACGGTGGCGGCGCTTCTGAATCTTCCGCTCTGGCTGCAGAATACGCTGTTTGTGGCAGTATCGCTGGTATTTCTGTTTTTTACAAGACCGATTGCGGTCAAGTACTTTAATAAGGACAGAATCAGAACCAATGCGGAGAGCCTCATCGGCAAGCAGGCGATTGTCACAAGCGGTATTGACAATCTGCAGGGCATCGGACAGATAATGGTAAGCGGCCAGGAGTGGAGTGCCCGTTCCACGGACGACAGCATAAAGTTCCAGGTAGGCGCAGTTGTGGAGATTACGGCCATTCAGGGCGTAAAACTTATTGTAAAAGAAAGAAGAGAGGGTAATTAATATGGGTGGAATTATTGTATTGATTTTATTTATACTGGTTCTTGGGATACTGTCATCCTGTATCCGCATTGTTCCGCAGGCAAATGCCTATGTGGTAGAGCGTCTCGGTGCATATCAGGGTACCTGGGCAGTCGGCATTCACTTCAAAGTGCCTTTTATCGACAAGGTGGCAAAAAAAGTAATTTTAAAAGAGCAGGTGGTGGATTTTGCACCGCAGCCGGTGATTACCAAGGACAACGTAACGATGCAGATCGATACGGTTGTATTTTTCCAGATCACTGACCCGAAGCTGTTCGCATACGGTGTGGAAAACCCGATTATGGCGATTGAAAATCTGACGGCGACAACACTGCGTAATATTATCGGTGAGATGGAACTGGATCAGACGCTGACGTCGCGCGAGGTGATTAATACCAAGATGCGCTCTTCGCTTGATATTGCAACCGACCCGTGGGGAATCAAAGTAAATCGTGTGGAACTGAAAAATATCATTCCGCCGGCGGCAATCCGTGATGCCATGGAGAAACAGATGAAGGCAGAGCGGGAACGCCGTGAAGCGATCCTGAAGGCGGAAGGCGAGAAGAAATCGACCATTCTGGTGGCAGAAGGTAAAAAGGAATCCGCGATTCTGGTGGCAGAGGCAGAAAAACAGTCTGCGATTCTGCGTGCGGAAGCGCAGAAAGAGCGTATGATCCGCGAGGCGGAAGGTGAAGCGGAAGCGATTATGAAAGTACAGAAGGCGACAGCCGACGGTCTGCGTTATATTAAGGAAGCGGGAGCGGATGAAGCCGTGCTTCGCCTGAAGAGTCTGGAAGCGTTTGAGAAGGCGGCCGACGGAAAGGCAACGAAGATTATTATTCCTTCCGAGATTCAGAAAATGGCGGGACTTGCCGCTTCTGCAAAGGAATTTTTCACAGAGTAAGGAAGCGCGGTCATGGATTTAAAGGGAAGACATTTTTTAAAGCTGCTGGACTATAAACCGGAAGAAATTTTATATCTGCTGGATCTGGCGGCGGAGTTGAAAGAAAAAAAGAAAAAAGGAATCGCCGTCGATGTGCTGCGCGGCAGGAACGTGGCTCTGATCTTTGAAAAGACGAGCACGCGGACGCGCTGTGCATTTGAAGTGGCGGCGCATGATCTGGGAATGGGGACGACTTATCTGGATCCGTCCGGTTCCCAGATCGGGAAAAAAGAGAGCATCGCCGATACGGCCAGAGTGTTGGGACGGATGTATGAAGGCATCGAGTATCGGGGCTTTGGTCAGGAGATTGTGGAAGAGTTGGCAGCGTATGCAGGAGTTCCGGTATGGAACGGCCTGACGAATGACTTTCATCCGACACAGATGCTGGCGGATATGCTGACCGTGCGGGAACGCCTGGGGAGACTGCAGGGCGTACGCTTTGTCTATCTGGGCGATGCCCGCTATAATATGGGCAACTCTTATATGGTGGCCTGTGCGAAACTGGGAATGCATTTTACGGCCTGCGCGCCGGCGAAGTATTTCCCGGATGAAAAGCTGGTGGAGACATGCCGGGAAATTGCCAGAGAAACCGGTGCCTCCGTTACCCTCACCGAAGATCCGCAGCAGGCGGCTGCGGGGGCGGATGTAATCAGCACGGATGTGTGGGTATCGATGGGCGAACCGGACGCGGTATGGGAGGAACGGATTCGGGAGCTGTCTCCGTACCGTGTTGACAGTCGGATTATGGAACTGGCAGGGAAACAGGCAATTTTTCTGCATTGTCTGCCCTCGTTCCATGACTTGAAGACAAAAATCGGCAAAGAAATGGGCGGGCGGTTCGGCATTACCGAGATGGAAGTGACCGATGAAGTGTTTGAGTCTGCGCAGTCGGTTGTATTTGACGAAGCGGAGAACCGGATGCACACGATCAAGGCTGTGATGGCTGCCACATTGGGAGCGGATGTGTGAAGACAGAGATATTGACAATGCTCCGGGAGACGGCAGGCTATGTATCGGGGCAGGCGTTATGCGGGCGGTTCGGGGTATCCCGGACCGCGGTCTGGAAAGTAATCAACAGTCTCAAAGAAGAGGGATATGAAATCGTGTCCACACCCCGAAAGGGGTATCGTCTGGACCATGTGCCGGATATTGTATCGGAAAGCGAGCTTGTCAGCCGGATGAAAACAAAACGTCTGGGACGGCAGGTTGTATTTCTGAGCGAGACGGATTCGACCAATACGCAGGCCAAGCGGCTTGCGGAGGAAGGCGCCCCGGAGGGAACGCTGGTCGTGGCGGATATGCAGACTGCGGGAAAAGGCCGCCGGGGGCGTTCCTGGCAGCAGAGCCCGGGGACGATGGTGTCCATGACACTGATATTAAAACCGGCGTTTGCGCCGGATAAGGCGTCAATGCTTACCCTGATCGCAGCGCACAGTGTGGCGGGGGCGATCAAGGCGGTGACGGGACTGCCTGCCGGGATCAAATGGCCGAATGATATTGTCATTCACGGTAAAAAGACGGTGGGTATTCTGACGGAGATGAGCCTGAGCGTGGAGCAGGACAGCATACACTATGTGGTGGTGGGAATCGGCATCAATGTGAATATCCGCGAGTTTCCGGAAGAGATCAGTGATATGGCGACTTCGCTGTATCTGGAATGCGGCCGCAGGATCAGCCGCGCCGGCCTGATAGCGGAAGTGATGGAGCGGTTTGAGCAGGATTATGGGGCGTTTTTACAGACGGAGGATCTCTCGGGTATTCTGGAAGAATACAATGCACATCTGGCCGGCATGGACCGGGAAGTGCGTGTGCTTGATCCCGCCGGGGAATTTACCGGCATTTCGAGAGGAATGAACCGAAGCGGCCAGCTTCTGGTGGAAAAGGAAGACGGCAGTGTGGTGCATGTATATGCCGGGGAAGTATCGGTGAGAGGGCTGTATGGTTATGTCTGAGAAACGGATGATTCTGTGCGGGGCAAATGCTTACGAAAAAAAATATTATTATAATGAGGCGTTCCGCCGGATTCCACAGTCCATTCAGGACGAACTGCATATTATCTGTGTGCTGTTCACGGAGGAAGTGGGCGGCATTTTTACGATTATATTTGAGCCGGACGGCAGCATTTCGCTGGAAACGGATGCGGAAGAAAATGACATGTATTATGATGAAATCGGCAGCGGGCTTCTGGTAAAGGAGATTCGGAGAAAACGGCGGGAACTGCTGGCTTCCCTGAGCCTGTATTACCGGGTGCTGATCTTACAGGAAGAACTGCCGCCGGAATGGGAGGAAGCGTGACGGGCGTGCAGGGATGCGGACAGGTCGTCACCGGATAAAGAGATGTTACTGGTTGTGGATGTTGGAAACACAAATATTACGTTCGGCGTTTTTGATGGAAAGGAACTGCAGAACAGCTTTCGGATTACGACTAAGATTTCGCGTACATCGGATGAATTTGGCATTGCCATTATGGAACTTTTGCGCATAAACGGCATTTCCATCGAAGATATTACGGGAATCAGTATGGCGAGCGTTGTGCCGAATATTATGCATTCCCTGACCGGCGCCATGGTGAAATACATTCACCGGAAACCGCTGATCGTGGGACCGGGGGTAAAGACGGGAATTAAGATTTCCGGGGAAAATCCCCGCGGCGTGGGAGCGGACCGGATTGTGGATGCCGTGGCGGCGTATGAAAAATACGGCGGGCCGGTGCTTGTGCTGGATTTCGGTACGGCGACGACGTATGATCTGGTACGGGAGGACGGCAGTTTCAGCGAGGGCGTTACGGCGCCGGGACTGCGCATTTCGCTGATGGCGCTTTCGCAGGAGGCGGCCAAGCTGCCGGAAGTGGAGATTCGTAAACCGAAATCTATTCTCGCGCAGGAAACCATCTCCAGTATGCAGGCAGGGCTTGTGTACGGCCAGATCGGGCAGACGGAGTACATCGTTAAGCAGGTGAAAAAAGAAACGGGTTATACCGATTTGAAGGTGGTTGCCACCGGCGGGCTGGGCCGGATGATTTCCGAAGAGACGGACAGCATTGATATTTATGACAGTGCGTTGACGCTGGACGGACTGCGGATTATTTATGAGAAAAATATGGAGACGGCGGGGAAAAAGCGATGACGGAAAAACGGATCGGAACGCTTCGGATCGGCAGTGCGACTCTGAAAAACAATATTATTTTGGCTCCTATGGCAGGCGTGACAGACCTGCCATTTCGTTTGCTCTGTGCCCGGCAGGGGGCGGGGCTGGTGTGCATGGAAATGGTCAGCGCCAAAGCGATTTTGTACCGAAACAAAAACACGGACGCACTGATGGAGATTGATCCCGGTGAAGGGCAGGTATCGCTGCAGCTCTTTGGCTCGGATCCGGATATTGTCAGTGAAATGGCAAAGCGGATTGAGGAGCGGCCTTTTTCCATACTGGACATCAATATGGGGTGTCCGGTGCCGAAGGTGGTCAATAACGGAGAAGGCTCGGCGCTGATGAAAGATCCCATACTGGCGGGACGGATTATTGAAAAGACGGTAAAGGCGATAAAGAAACCGGTCACGGTGAAGATTCGCAAAGGGTTTGACGAACGCCATGTGAACGCCGTGGAACTGGCGCATATTGCACAGGAGTCCGGCGCGGCGGCAGTTGCGGTCCATGGCAGGACGAGAGAACAGTACTATGCCGGGGATGCGGACTGGGACATTATCCGGCAGGTGAAAGCAGCCGTGCACATTCCGGTTATCGGGAACGGGGATGTGGGGGATGGCCCGGCCGCGGAGCGGCTTATGCGGGAGAGCGGATGCGACGGTGTGATGATCGGCCGTGCGGCGCGGGGGAATCCATGGCTGTTCGGGCAGATTGTTTCGTATCTGCAGACCGGTGCGGCGCCGAAACGGCCGGATGCCGCGGCGGTACGCAATATGATACTAGAACATGCGCGCCTGCAGCTTGCCTGTAAGGGAGAATACATCGGCATCCGGGAGATGCGCAAGCATATCTCCTGGTATACGGCGGGGTATCCGCATTCTGCCGCCATCCGCAGGCGCATCAATGCGGCGGCTTCCATGGAGGAGATGGTGGAAACGCTGGATATGCTGCTCTGCTGATCTGACTGTACCGGCCATATGACCGCACGGCCGTGCATGACGCCGAAATGCCGCTATATTGCCGTGCGTGCCACGAATGTTATATTTTGTATGGATTCGCATATACTGCAATATGGAAAAAATGAACTGTCTTATTGCGGGAAACGGAAAGAAAAAATCGGGAGGCGTACGGTCATGGCTGCAGGAGGTGCTCTGCCTGCCGTATACCTTTTCGGAAAAAGAGGGCAGATTTCTGGAACTGCCGGTCTGCATTTATGCCATCGACGGGATTACCGACAGGGAAATCGATGAACTGGAACGATGGGAGAACGGCCGGACAGCTGCCGGGAGCGGCAAAACAGCCGGACAGGCCGGGAACGGGCGGTGGGCGGCGGAGCGTACCGTGCGCAGACGCTATATCCGGTGGAACCGGACGCTGCGCAGCATCAGGAAACGGCTGCAGAGGAAGGAAACTCTGCAAATGACAGGTGCGCCGCAGGATGCCGCGCTGTTTTGTTCCTGGAAACGGGGCGGCGCTTCGGCAGAATTGTTGCTGCGCTTTTATCGGCACTGCTATCGGGAAAACGTGCTGGTTTTCCGGGCCGAGCAGTTGATTGTGCTGGACGGGTGGGCAGCGGAAGCGGACTGTGCGGAAACGGCTTCTGACGCCGACGGGGAAACGCCGGCGCTCGTATGGGTGCGGGAGCCGGAACGGGATAACGCGGAAATGGCGGGAGAGGAGCGGGAAGTGCTGCAGGAGATCTATACGACGTTTAATTACGCGACGATCGTTACCGGCAGGCCGGCGGCATGGCAGGAATTTGCGGATATGGCGTACGAAGAATACGGATTGTCCGTCAGATGCGTATCCGACAGCCGGACGCTTACCTTCCGGGAGCGGAAAACACTGATTGTCGATTTCGGCATGACGATAAAAGCGTGCAGCTCCAATTTTCCGCCGGACAGTGTATACATGGATCTGTATCCGGCATATGACAGAACGGCTGCGGCTGCCGCAGAATGGGGCGGAATTCCTTATATATCCCTGTGGAATGCCCTTGACACTCTGGGAAAAGATGGGGTATAATACGTAGGCTGTCCGGCGTGGGGATACAGGCGCAACAGGCAAAAGATTGCGGTATGGAGGGTGATTGGCATTATGGAAGAGAAGAAAAATATATTAACGTATGAGGGGCTTCGAAAATATGAGGACGAGCTGCACGAATTAAAGGTGGTCAAACGTCAGGAAGTGGCGCAGAAGATCAAGGAGGCCAGAGAGCAGGGCGATCTGTCCGAGAATGCAGAATATGATGCGGCCAAAGACGAGCAGCGCGATATTGAGGCCAGAATCGAGGAATTGGAAAAGATTCTGAAAAATGCTGAGGTTGTCGTGGAGGATGAAGTTGATCTGGACAAGATCAACATCGGCTGCCGTGTAAGGATTCTGGATTTGGAATTCAGCGAAGAACTGGAATATAAAATTGTCGGTTCCACAGAGGCAAACAGCCTGAAAGGGAAAATCTCCAATGAATCACCGGTAGGCAAGGCGCTGATGGGCAAAAAGGTGGGCGATATGATCGAAGTGGAGACGCAGGCCGGCATTTTGGAATATAAGGTACTGGAAATTCAGAGAAGCAATTAAGAGGAGTGGCGGACGTGGGAGATACACAGAATAAATCCGGAGAACAGGATCTGGGGCAGCTTTTAAAGGTCAGAAGGGAAAAACTGGCGGCGCTTCAGGAAAAGGGAGAAGACCCTTTTCGGATTACAAAATTTGATGTAACCCATCACAGTATGGATGTGAAGGAGCATTTTGATGAGATGGAAGGACAGCATGTCATTCTTGCGGGACGCATGATGTCCAAACGCATTATGGGTAAGGCTTCTTTCTGCAATATTCAGGATGTAAAGGGAAATATTCAGGCGTATGTGGCAAGGGACGGCATCGGAGAGGAACCCTATGCCGCGTTTAAGAAATACGATGTGGGCGACATTGTGGGAATTGCGGGTGAGGTGTTCCGCACGAAGATGGGAGAGATTTCCATTCATGCATCAGAAGTGACACTACTGTCAAAAAGTTTGCAGATTCTTCCCGAAAAGTATCATGGTCTGGTCAATACGGATCTGCGCTATCGCCAGCGCTATACGGATCTGATTATGAATGCCGAAGTAAAGGATACGTTTATCAAACGTTCGCAGATTGTCAGTGCGATTCGCAGATTCCTGGACAGTCAGGGATTTATGGAAGTCGAGACGCCGATGCTGGTGTCCAATGCGGGAGGCGCCGCGGCAAGACCGTTTGAAACGCATTTCAATGCGCTGGATGAAGATCTGAAGCTGCGCATTTCTCTGGAACTGTATCTGAAACGTCTGATTGTCGGCGGTCTGGAACGGGTTTATGAAATCGGGCGGGTGTTCCGCAACGAAGGTCTGGATACGAGGCACAATCCCGAATTTACGCTGATGGAGCTGTACCAGGCATATACGGATTATCACGGCATGATGGATCTGACGGAAAAGATGTACCGCTTTGTGGCACAGGAAGTGCTGGGGACGACGACCATAACCTATAAGGGAACGGAAATGGATCTGAGCAGGCCGTTTGAACGCATTACCATGGTGGATGCGGTGAAGAAATACGCGGGTGTGGATTTCGGGGAAATCCATACGCTTGAGGAGGCGAGAGCGGCGGCCAAAGATAAGGGCATCGCATATGAGGAACGCCATCAAAAGGGAGATATTCTGAATTTGTTCTTTGAAACGTTTGTGGAAGAACATCTGATCCAGCCGACCTTTCTTATGGATCATCCGGTTGAAATCTCACCGCTGACCAAGCGCAAGCCGGATAACCCGGACTATGTGGAGCGGTTTGAATTCTTTATGAACGGATGGGAAATGGCAAACGCATATTCCGAGCTGAACGATCCCATTGACCAGCGGGAGCGCTTCCGCATGCAGGAGGAACAGTTTGCCCAAGGAGACGAGGAAGCCAACCATACGGATGAGGACTTCCTGAACGCGTTGGAAATCGGTATGCCGCCGACCGGCGGTATCGGATATGGCATTGACCGGATGGTAATGCTGTTTACGGATTCGCCGGCGATACGGGATGTGCTGCTGTTCCCTACGATGAAAACGCTTGGCGGAAAAGACCAGTAAAATCAAATGTTTACGGTTAGAGGGAAGTAATTTCAGATTAGGCGGTATAGCCCCGATTACAAGGGCTGTACCGTCTTTT
>CAJUCC010000049.1 GCA_910585205.1 uncultured Lachnospiraceae bacterium | reverse complement strand
TGACAGGTGTATCACTGATACACTATAATACAAAGTAAATAAAAGTGTACCAGTGATACACTGGAAAGGAGAGAATATGGCAAAGACAATGGAGAGACTAATGGTGTCAATTCCGACAGATGTAAAAAGTGAGATTGATGCTGTGAAGCAGCAGGATTTCTACGATAAGCCCTATGCTGAATTGTATAGACATATTATCCGTTTGGGACTGACTAAGATGAGGGAAACGGATGGAAACCAGCGTAACCCTACAAAGCAACTCGTATAAATATACACGAAAAGTTGCTCCAATATACGGTGGGAACACTTTTCCGAAAAGGGAGTAACTTAACGGAGGGAGGGCTTACTTTTCCGAAAAGGGAGAAATAATATGGCAGTTTAAGTCACATAAAAAAGCCACAAAAGAGAGTACGTGGGTTGGTTGAGTGCCTCTAATTGGAGAGGGGGAAGCCTATTGGTGAAAGCACACAGTAATAAATAATCAGATAGGCTAAAATCTTGTAAATGCCATGTAAAACACGGTAAATCTCGGAAGTTGTAGACAATAAATCTAAAAGGCTTTCTGCCGGCTAAGAAAGGAGGAAAGACTGATGACTAAAGCACAACAGACTTTAAAAGAGGATATTGAGGAAATCAATGACGATACAACGATTGAGAAAGTCTGTTTTTTAAATGACTTGCAATCCAGCGAAAACGCGGAACTGATTTTCTGGCATAATGAAATGCTTAAAAACAATATGCCGGGAGCGGTGGAAGATATAAAAACGGAAATGGTAAGAAGATTTCTGCTTACTGACTGGAGCTATATTGAGGAATTATATACGGAAAAAGAAAAGGAAAATCGTATAAACATGAACTCAAAAGGAGAGAACGCATGAATATAATAACAGATAGTCTTGAGATATTTGGAACTTGTAGATCGCAGGGTAAGTATTGTGGTGAACTATTCAGGAATTGATTGGAAGCCGGAATATGAAGAAGAACTGAAACATATAGATCAGGAACTTGTAGGTCTACGAACGATGGTAGACAGGGAACATGTCAATATGAATACTGACGAAGTGTGAATATGAAATCAATTTTAAAATATCCCGGAAGCAAATGGGGCATTGCAAAATGGATAATCAGTTTTTTCCCGGATCATCACAGTTATCTGGAACCGTTTTTCGGGAGTGGAGCTGTCCTGTTCAACAAGCAACGGAGCCGTATCGAAACGGTCAACGATCTGGATGGGGATGTTATCAACCTGTTTGCGTGGATCAGAAAGGATCCGGCTCGGCTGGCACATGAAATATATTATACGCCGTATGCGAGGCAGATATATGAGGATGCTTATTGCACAATCCGGGAAGAACCTGCCGACAGTTTCCGGAAGGCTGTAAATTTCTACATCCGACTGAATATGGGGCATGGGCATCGCACAACAGGGGAAAGGACAGGCTGGAAAAACGATGTACAGGGCAGGGAGCGCGGCTATGCAGTACAGGAGTGGTGCAGGCTGCCGGAAAAGATATTGGAGGCAGCGGAGCGGCTTCGGGGTGTGCAGATCGAGAACCGGGATGCGATGGAACTGATTCAGCGGTTTCGTTCCCCCAGAGTGCTGGTATATGCAGATCCGCCGTATGTGCTGGGAACACGTCATGGAAAACAATATAAATGCGAATTGGACGATGAGAGGCAGGATGCCCTTCTGCTGGTGCTCCTGAAGCATCCGGGACCGGTGATTTTATCAGGCTATGACAATGACTTGTATAATGCAAGGCTGCAGGGTTGGCATAAGGAGGAGACGACATGTTATACCCAGTCCGGGCGTAAGCGGAAAGAGGTTTTATGGATGAATTTTGAGCCGGAAGTACAGATGCGGTTACCAATTTAAGCAGAGGTGGAAAGGATTGTAGATGCGCAAAAACTTAAAAGAAGCCCGCCGAAAGGCGGGATTGAGTGAACAGGAAGAAACCGGAAGCCAGATGGTGGCAGCGGGTGAAAACCTGAATGGTGGGTTCGATTCCCACCCGGTTTTATCAGGAGCAGGCTTGCCTTGAGCCAATGAAAAAGGTATGAAAATTATTGTGGTTCGCATATATTTGACAAAAAAAGGATTCGTGTTATGGGAACAGTGATTAATGTATTAAAAAATACTAATAAGGAAGAAAGGACAAAAAATTTTACAGCATTATTTCTAAAACTGGTAAACGAACGGGGGAGAGACTGCTATTGTGTTGTTGGAGATAAGATAGAAAATAATTTACAAAAAACCAACCGGAAAATATAATATAACAGAATATAGTTTGTTTCGGAAAGAAGGAAATATGAAGGAGATTGTAGGAATCTATTGCCGGCTTTCGGAAGAAGACAAAAACAAAAAAAACAAAGGGGATGACAGCGAAAGCATTCAGAATCAGAAATCCATGCTGATCACCTATGCGGTGGAACGAGGATGGGAGATCTACCGCATATACAGCGATGACGATTATACAGGAGCCGACAGACGACGGCCGGAATTTAACCGTATGCTGCAAGACGCAGAAGACGGAAAAATTAATATTGTATTATGCAAGTCTCAGTCGCGGTTTTCGAGAGAACTGGAGATCGTAGAGCGGTACATACACGGATATTTTTTGTTATGGGGGATACGGTTTATTGGTGTGGCCGATAATGCGGATACGGCAGTCAGAGGGAATAAAAAAGCACGGCAGATTAACGGTCTCGTAAATGAGTGGTATCTGGAGGATTTGTCCGACAGTATCAAAAGCGTGTTTGATGACAGGAGATCGAAAGGGCTGCATATAGGGGCGGACGTTGCTTACGGGTATAAAAAAGATCCGGAAAATAAAGGGCATATTGTGGTCGATCCGCACGCAGCCGGCATTGTGCGCGAAATATTTGAACTGTTTGCATCAGGGATGGGAAAAAATGCGATAATCAGGCGCCTGAATGAAAGGGGAGAGCCCAATCCTGCAGAATATAAAAGAGTGAACGGTTTGTTTGCAAGGTCGTCACCGGGGAAATATGGAACACTATGGGGGGTTCAGACAATCGGGCGTATCTTAAAAAATGAGATCTATATTGGAAATATGATTCAGGGAACATCGGGGACGGTTTCTTATAAGATTAAGAAGATTGTCAGGAAACCCAGAGAAGAATGGTTTTATGTACCCGGAACGCATGAAGCGATCATTGAAAAAGAATTATGGAATACCGTACAGGAACTCTTGAAATCGCATTCCCGCAGCCGCAAGTGTGGTACCGTAAATATATTCAGCAGAAAGGCAAGGTGTGCATATTGCGGATATGCGATGTATAGCCAGACAAAGCATAAGAAGAAATATCTGACATGCGGCAGCCGGGAACGCATTCCAGGTTCGTGTACCGGCAGCTTTATTCCGCAGCGGGTTCTGGAGGAGGCTGTTTTGGAGGAACTTCATACGATGATAGCGCAATATCTGGATGTGGAAAAGACAGAACGGATGATATGCATTCCATCAGATTATACGGTACGTATCCGCGAGATTGAGAAAGATGTTGCAGCGCTTACCGTGCAGATGAATCGGAGCAAAAATGCTTTACAGGAAGCGTTTGTTGAAAAAGCAAACGGTGGAATTACTACAGCGGAATTCGAAGATATGGCGGGAGCGTTCCGGACGACAATAGAGAGCTGTGAACAGAAGATTGCATACAGAAAAAAAGAAATGGAGGTACTGCATGAACGAAATGAACAGGAAACGAGTAAAAAAGAGATTCTGCAAAAATATTGTAACATAAACGAGCTTACTTATGATATAATAAACACATTTATACATTATATTGAGATCGGAAAACGAAAAAGTAAATCAGAAGATTATCCAATTAAGATCTATTGGAATTTTTAGGGTTCCCCATATTGAGCGATGGCAGACGGTGTCGATCTGGTGACGGGTGCAATGGCAGACGGCGGTTTTTATGAACAGGCAAAGGGTATCGCCGCCGGGTATCCCGGGATACCGTTTCCGGACGGCTGGAAGGCGAATATCGCCGGCGTGGATCTGAATCTGCAGTTTCCGGCGGGGTGGGAACTGGCGAAAGAGATCAAATATGCGCAGGGCTACCGTACGCCTGCGCCGCGTGACTTTGTCGGGGAGGCGCCGCTGTCAGCGCCGGAGAGCCGGGCGGTTTATACGTTTACGATGGCGCATGATTTTGCCCTGATACTGGCATATCATACACAGGGCGAGGTCATTTACTGGAAATACAAAGATTTGCAGCCGCCCCGTTCGGAGGAGATTGCGGCGCATTTTGCCGCTGTCAGCGGGTATACGATGGAGGAGACGCCGTATGCCTCCGGCAATGCGGGGTATAAAGACTGGTTTATTCTGCAGTTTGACAGACCGGGGTATACAATCGAGGCCGGATATGGGGAAAATCCGCTGCCGATCGAAGATTTCCCGGAGATTTACAGGCGTAATACCGGCATTTTACTCGGCGGAATGACGGAAATCCTGCAAAATTGACGAAAAAAACAGGAGAAAAGCAATGGGTGAAAAATTAACGCGGTCGGATGTGAAAAAAATACAGGAAGAAATCGAATACCGGAGACTGGAACTGCGTCCGCGGCTGCTTGAGGATGTGAAGGAGACGAGAGCGCACGGAGATTTGAGCGAAAACTTTGAATATCATGCGGCCAAAAAAGAGAAAAATAAAAACGAAAGCCGTATCCGTTATCTGGAACGGATGCTGCGCAATGCACAGGTGATCGACGAGTGTTCCCGGGAAGACGAAGTGGGAATGAACAATACCGTTCTCGTATATTTTGAGGAAGACGATACGACCGAGGAGTATCGGATTGTCACGTCCGTGCGGGGCGATTCCCTCCATAATCTGATTAGCATTGAATCACCGCTCGGAAAGGCACTGATGGGACACCGGATCGGCGAGCGGGTGGAAGTAAGGGTAAATGAAACATACAGCTATCCGGTCGTGATTCAGAACATTATCAATACGGAAGACGATTCGCAGGACAGAATCCGCAGTTATTGATACGACAAATCCATGCATAGTTTGTACCGGCGGGGGCATAATGAGATTGTAAAATGATTACAATCATTATGTGAAGTGAGGTGCACGTGTATGGTATTGACAGAGAAAGAAGCAACAACAATCAAAGATCTGCAGACACAGGAGGAAACCTGCATCAAGAAGTATGAAAAATACGGACAGCAGGCACATGACACGGAATTAAAAAATCTGTTTCAGACATTGAAACAGAATGAACAGGAACATTACAATTCTCTCAGCCAGGTTCTGAAGGGTACCGTTCCCACCTGTAATTGTAACGATGCCCAGGGCAGAGATTACAGTCCTAAGAGAACCTACGATCAGATGACAAACTCACAGGAGAAAAAGGAAGACTGCTTCCTGGCCACGGATTGTATCGGAACAGAAAAGCTGGTATCGTCCGAGTATAACACCAATGTGTTTACCTGCAGTGATTCCGGGGTGCGCAAACTCCTGGCCGATATTCAGATCGAAGAACAGAATCATGCGGAAATGCTGTATAAATACAAACAGGTCAACGGCATGAAGTAAACTTTTGACAGAGAATTGCGGCAGAATGCATGAACTGCCGGATGGGACAGCCGCCACGGATGAACGACACCGTGGCGGCTGTTTTTGGAATGCGCGGTAACTGCACGACAAGCGGGCGGGACAGCCATTGACAGCATTTTCATTCTGATGTTTAATAAGAGGCAGCAACGCATCACAACCAAACACAGAAAGGACGGAAAAGGCAGATGAAGCTGGTATTTATCAGACACGGAGAACCGGATTACACACGGGATTCTCTGACGGAAAAAGGAATGCGGGAAGCCGCGTATCTGGGTGAGCGGGTGAAAGAATGGAAGGTGGACGGGCTGTATGTTTCCTGTCTGGGGAGAGCGCGGAAAACGGCGGAGCCGGTCGAGGCGGCGCTCGGCAGAAAGGGAATCGTGCTGGACTGGCTGCAGGAGTTCCGGGCAAAGATCGATCCGAAGTACGGGAAAGGGAACGGACTCCCCTGGGATTTCACGCCGGCTTTCCGGACGGCAATACCGGAGCTGTATGACCGGGATGCCTGGTATGATGCCGCGATTATGCAAAAGACGGGCAATCTGCCTTCGGTGAGGGAGGTATATCTGGAAACATGTGAAAAGCTGGACGGGCTGTTGGCGGAATACGGCTGCCACAGGGAAGCGGGATATTACCGGATGGAACCGGGCAGCGATAAGACGATTGTCTTTGTCTGCCATATGGGAATTACATTTGTTATGCTGTCGCATCTGCTCGGGATTTCTTTTCCGGCTTTGATTCACGGCTGCTTCCTGCCGCCGACTTCCGTTACGGTCGCGGCCAGCGAGGAGATGGAACCGGGAATCGGCGCCTTCCGCTGTCAGGGGATGGGCGATGTATGGCATCTGCATCAAAACGGAGAAAGCATTTCGCAGATGGGATATTTCTGTGATGTGTTTCAGGGGTAAGGAGAGGCATGAAACCATTGATTCTTGGAATACTGGCCCACGTGGACGCCGGTAAGACGACATTATCGGAAAGCCTGTTGTTCGCGGGCGGCAGTCTGCGGAAAATGGGACGGGTCGATAAGGGGGATGCCTTTCTGGACACGTACGCGGTGGAAAAGGAGCGGGGCATCACGGTCTTTTCCAAACAGGCGCTGCTGCGGACGGGGGATCGGGAGATTGCCTTGATGGATACGCCGGGACATGTGGATTTCTCGGCGGAGACGGAGCGCACGCTGCAGATTCTGGACGCTGCGGTGCTTGTGCTGAGTGCGGTGGACGGGATACAGGCGCATACGCGGACATTGTGGAAACTGCTGCAAAAATATGACATTCCTGTCTTTTTATTTCTGAATAAGATGGACCGCTGCACGGACGACAAAGCCGCACTGCTGGCAATGCTGCGGGAGGCGTTCGGGGACGGCTGTGTTGATTTTACCGAAGGGTACAGAGGGACGGAACCGTTTTATGACGACATTGCGATGTGTGCGGAAACGGCGCTGGAGGCGTTTCTGGAAACCGGCAGTGTGCCGGAAGCGGAAGTCCGCAGACTGGTGCGGGAACGCAGGTTGTTTCCGTGCTATTTTGGCTCTGCGCTGAAAGGAAGCGGCGTGGAAGACTTTCTGCAAGGCATCGGCACGTATGCGGAAAGTCCTGCCTGCGGCGCAGCGTTTGGAGCCAGAGTGTATAAGATCAGCAGAGACGAACAGGGAAACCGGCTGACATGGCTGAAAGTGACCGGCGGCAGGCTGGCGGTCAGGGATATGCTTACGACAGTGACGCCGGAGGGGAGCGTGCAGGAAAAGGTCAGTCAGATCCGGCTGTATTCGGGCGCGCGGTATGAGACTGCGGCGGAACTGGAAGCGGGCTGTGTGGCTGCGGTGACGGGACCGGAACATACATTTGCCGGAGAAGGGCTTGGCAGTGAGGAAGGAACATGGCTGCCGTTGCTGGAACCGGTGCTTTCTTATGAGCTGATTCTGGAAGAAGGGTGCGATCCGGTGGCGGCGCTGCCGCGGCTGCGCCAGCTTCAGGAGGAGGAGCCGGAACTGCATATCGTGTGGGATGAGGAGAGCCGGAAACTGCAGCTTAAGCTGATGGGAGAAGTGCAGCTTCAGATATTGCAGAGACGGATTCGGGAGCGGTTCGGCATGGACGTTTCGTTTGGCCCCGGTAATATTGTATATAAAGAGACGATTGCGGACTGCGTGGAAGGGGTCGGGCATTTCGAACCGCTGCGCCATTATGCGGAGGTGCATCTGCTGCTGGAGCCGGGAGAGGCGGGCAGCGGAATGCAGTTTGCCAGCGGGTGCAGTGAGGACGTGCTGGACAAAAACTGGCAGCGGCTTGTACTGACCCATCTGCGGGAACGGGAACATAAAGGCGTGCTGACCGGAGCGGGGCTGACCGATATGAAGATCACCCTGCTGAGCGGGCGCGCGCATGCGAAGCATACGGAGGGCGGTGATTTCCGGCAGGCGACATACCGCGCCGTACGGCAGGGGCTGATGCAGGCGCAGTCGGCGCTGCTGGAGCCGTATTATGATTTTGTGCTGGAAGTGCCGGACAGTATGACGGGACGCGCCATGACGGATTTGGACAGACTGCATGCGAGGGCTTTCCGGCCGGAGATGGAACGCGGCATGACACGGATTCAGGGGAGCGGGCCGGTCGCATGTCTGCAGGAGTATCAGAAAGAAGTGGCGGCCTATACGAGAGGACAGGGGCGGCTGACGTGTACGCTCAGGGGATATGGTCCCTGTCACAATACGGAGGCGGTTCTGGCGGATAAAAATTATGACCCGGAGCGTGATCTGCGAAATCCGTCTGCTTCTGTTTTCTGCGCGCACGGCGCAGGCTTTACAGTGCCGTGGGACGAGGTGGCGGATTATATGCATCTGCCGTCCGCGATAGCGGAAAAGCCGGAGCCGACAGAGGAAGAAATCCGTCTGCGGGCAGAACGACAGAGCCGCAACAGACACGACGCGGATCCGATGATCGCAGCGGAGGAAATCGACGCGATTTTAAATAAGACCGCGTATGCCAATCGGAAAGAGGGCGCGGTGGGCCGGAAGGGAATTCCGGGAAGACGCAGGCGGGCAGAAACGGAATCCGCCCATACGAGGACCTATCGGCCGCAGGAGAAAAAGCCCGAATATCTGTTGGTGGACGGGTATAATATTATTTTTGCCTGGAAGGAGCTGCAGGAGTTGGCGGCGGTCAGTCTGGACGGGGCCCGGGGCAGGCTGCTGGATATTCTGTGCAACTATCAGGGAATCCGGGGCTGCGAACTGATTGCCGTATTTGACGCATACCGTCTCGAAGGGCATGCGGAGGAAACGCTTGATTATCATAATATTCATGTCGTGTATACAAGGGAAGCCGAGACGGCCGACCGCTTTATCGAACGCTTTGCCCATCAAAACGCATCGCGTTATCGGATCAGCGTGGCGACTTCCGACGGGCTGGAACAGATTATTATCCGGGGCGCGGGCTGTATTCTGATTTCTGCGCGGGAGCTGGAGGAGGAGGTTGCGGAGGCAAACCGGCGTCTGCTGCAGACGTATGCACAGCAGCAGGAGAGTGGGCGCACGTACCTCTCAGACATCCTTCCCCATCTCGATTAATGTGATCTCATTTTTGAGCATTTCTTTGAAAATATCCACCAGATTGCGGTTGCGGGAAAAGAGGCAGGTGGAGTTCTCACCGTCGGAGATCCGGCCGGTCAGCACTTTGACGGAATCCACGATCAGGCGGATTTGATCGTTTTCTTTTGCGGTGACATAGACAACGGCGTCTTCCAGCGGACAGGGGGCATGAGAGAGGATTACGACCTTTTTTTCCTCCTGTATCTGCCGGCGCAGATACGGCAGTACCTGTGTCAGAATCGCTGGCGGAACGGAAATATACAGCCGTTGTCTGGTTTCCAGAATCAGATTCACCAGTTTATCCATAATCTGCTCCGTTCCCCGGATTGTCATATAACCCTGCTGCTGCGTCTGGCGTTCGGGCATCCGGGGCAGCAGGCTTTCCTGTTTTGTCTGCAGGCGCCGGATGACATTGCCGCTGAACTCGGCAAAGGAAACGGCCGTATAGCGGGTTACGTTTTCTTCCATAATATAGGCGGCGCCCTTTTCCACAAGTCCGGCCAGTGCCGTATAGGTGTTGGAGCGGGAGATGCCGGTGCGCTTGGCCGCTTCATAGCCGGACAATTCGCCGTGGGCGAGCAGGGCCAGGTACAGAGTGGCCTCCTGCCTTGTCAGGCCGAAGTGCAGCAGTTCTTCTGTGACAGAATTCATGGGATTTTTCCTTTCCGGGGAGCCGATACAATCAGAGACAGGTTTTTTGGAGTTCTTATTTAGAAACACTATGAAGCAAAACCCGGAGTTTGTCAAGAAAAAACGGGGATACAATAGTGTTCCTGAAAAATACTACAAAAATAAAATACAGGATTGACAGAGAGCGGAAGCTATGGCAATATGATGGGGAGACGACGGACAATTCCGTGCGTCTGCGCATGAGGAACACGATGAAAAATAAGGTTTACGGTTTATATCAGGAGAGAAAGGAAGTTGCACGCATATGAAAAAGGAGCCATTTGTTACGCTTTCGCAGGTACGGGAGATGGCGGAGCAGTATCCCACGCCGTTTCATTTATACGATGAGAAGGGAATCCGGGAAAATGCCCGAAAGCTGAAGGCGGCGTTTGCATGGAACCGGGGGTTCCGGGAATATTTCGCGGTAAAGGCGACGCCCAATCCGTTTCTGATGCAGATTCTGCGGGAGGAAGGCATCGGGGTGGACTGTTCTTCTTATACGGAGCTGTATCTGTCGGAAAAAGTCGGATTTCACGGGGAAGAGATTATGTTTTCTTCCAATGTGACACCGGAGGAGGATTTTAAACTGGCGTATGATCTGGGGGCGATTATCAACTTTGACGATATTACACATCTGCCGTTTTATGAAAAGATTGCACCTTTCCGGGAAACGATGTGCTGCCGCTATAATCCGGGCGGTGACTTTGCCATTCACAATGCGATAATGGATACCCCGGGAGACGCGAAGTACGGTATGACGAAAGAGCAGATGAAAGAGGCATTCCGTTGTATGAAAGAAAAGGGCGTGAAGCATTTCGGCATTCACGCGTTTCTTGCCAGCAATACGATTTCGGAGGCGTATTATCCTGCGCTGGCGGAAATTCTCTTTACACTGGCGGCAGAGCTGAAGCGCGAACTGGGCGTCCATATCGCTTTTATCAATCTCTCGGGCGGTGTGGGGATACCGTATAAACCGGAGGAGGAACCGACGGATATTATGGCAGTCGGCGAAGGGGTGCGCAAAGCCTACGAGAAAATTCTTGTGCCGGAAGGGATGGACGATGTTGCCATTTACACGGAACTGGGACGGTTTATGCTGGCTCCGTATGGCGCGCTGATTACGAAGGCCATTCATGAAAAGCATATTTATAAGGAATATATCGGTGTCGACGCCTGTGCGGCGAACCTGATGCGTCCCGCGGTTTACGGCTCGTACCACCATATCACGGTACTGGGGAAGGAAGACGCTCCGGCGGACCATATCTATGATGTTACCGGCGGTTTGTGCGAGAACTGTGACAAGTTTGCGATTGACCGGCCGCTGCCCGCGATTTCCGTCGGTGATTATCTGTTTCTCCACGATACGGGGGCGCATGGTTTTTCGATGGGCTATAACTATAACGGCAAACTGCGCAGCGCGGAAGTCCTGCTGCGGGAGGACGGCAGCACGAAACTGATCCGGCGGGCGGAGACAAAAGAGGACTATTTTGCCACACTGGATCTGGAACATGGATTTGATCTGTGAGTAGGATACGGATGTTATACAATGTATATTGCAGCGCCAGGGGGACGACGGCATCCTGTGCCGAATATATCGGAAAGCGGCTGCGGAACCTGTGCCGCGGTCTGTCCGCAGACGGCAATCGACAGGGAAGCGCTGCGGAAAACGGACGGGCAGCGCTGCATCTTATGCGGCGCATGTATCAAAGCCTGCCCTGTGGGCGCCCGGAGACGTTTTATGCTGTGCGGCGGTAGCTTTTTCAGAGAGTAGGCGAGATACACATTATATTTTTATTGTAATTCAATAAATATTTATTGACACCCTCCTTTTTCTGGTTTATTATGGAAAACAGATACAGAAAAGGGAGGTTTCTTTATGAGCCAGAGAGGATTGGCGAACGCGCTGCGGGCGGTTATAATCGGCGTGGCAGTCTGTGGGCTGATAATTTATTTCTATTTTCTTCCGGTCTGGGGGAGGGCTGTCATTCACAGCATGCCGCTGTATGAGAAATGTTATGTGCCATGGATGATCTTTTTGTGGATTACGGCGCTGCCCTGTTATCTGGTGCTGTTATGCGGCTGGCAGATTTCCGGGGAGATCGGCGCGGACCGTTCTTTTTCCGCACGCAATGCCAGACTGCTGAAATATATTGCCGCACTGGCGGCGTTTGATTCGGTACTGCTGTTTGTCGGTAGCGGTGTTTTTTATGTGGTGGGGATGAGCCACGGGATTCTGATGCTGTTGTGCATTGTCGTTGTCTTTGCGGGCGTGACGGTGACAGTGGCGGCAGCGGCGCTGTCCCATCTGGTATATAAGGCGGCACGGCTGGAAGAAGAAAACGAACTGACCATTTGAGAAAAGGGTGGAAATATGATTGTTATCAATGTGGATGTCATGCTGGCAAAGCGAAAGATGAGCGTGACACAGCTCTCGGAACGGGTGGGGATTACGATGGCCAATATTTCCATTTTGAAAAACGGGAAAGCCAAAGCCATTAAGATAGATACATTGAATAAAATCTGCGCCGCGCTGGACTGTCAGCCGGGCGATATTCTGGAATGGCGCCCGGACGGAGCAGAGGAACAGGAGGGATTGCAGGATGTATGGTGAGACAAATATGTACGGGGAATGGAAGGGGATCGACCCGGACAGGGAAAACGCAGGGCAGATGAACGGTCCCGGTCAGGGAATGATGCCCGATCCGGGGCAGGCTGCGTCGGGACAGATTATGCCGGGGCCGGGACAGCCTGGCGGGGGACCGATGCCGCCGTATCAGCAGGGGCCGATGCCGCCGCACCGGCAGGGACCGGGGCCGGGTACACCGCTTCCCGCGGGTGCGGTTGTACCGATACAGGTCAGGAATGTCCGTGAGGTGAAGATCGGGGAAAAACTGGAAAAGATGCTGGACCGTTTCGGGTTTTTCGGAATCGGATGCATTGTGTACGGTATTTTGTTTACGATCTGTATTTATCCGGGTTTTCACGGTATCTCGATGCCGGTGATTTCCGGTATCACGATGTTTTGTCTCGTGCGGGTATGCGGGGCGCTGGACATACCGCTGAAAAAGAGTACCTGGTTTTATTTTGTGTCCTGGGGGCTTTTGAGTGTCAGCAGTATGCTGACCACAAGCCTGCCTATGATTGTGTTTAACACATGCGGTATCTTTCTGTTGTTTTTAAGTTTTCTCTTTGCCCATTTCTGCAATACGAAAAACTGGGGATTCGGAAAATATCTGGGACAGATATTCATTGCGCCGTTTTTGGCCATGGGATATATCCTGTATCCCTTTCAGTCTCTGGAACGGTATCTGAAACACCGGGAGCAAAAAGGAAAATCGTCAGTGATGCGGCATGTGTGGCTCGGGATTGCCATTTCCCTGCCGCTTCTGGTTGTGCTGACGCTTCTTCTGGTGAGCGCGGATGCCGTGTTCCGCAGCCTGATCGCGGAACTGTTCCGGGCAATCCGTTTCCCGGCCCGGCCCTTCTGGATGTGTCTGCTGCTCTTTGCGGGCGTGATTGCTTCCTATGGCCTGCTGGCGTATCTTGCAGACGGAAAGATTGCGGACGCGGCTGCGGATAAAAAGCGGTGGGAGCCGGTTGTGGGCATCAGTTTTCTCTCGGTGCTGACCGTTTTGTACCTGCTCTTTTCCACGATTCAGATTTCGTATCTGTTTGTAGGCGGATTCCGGCTTCCGGAGGGATACAGCTATTCTTCTTATGCGCGGGAGGGCTTTTTCCAGCTTTTGATTGTCTGCCTGATTAATCTGGTGATAATACTGCTGTGCATTTCGCGTTTTCGTGAGCACAGGATTTTAAAAGGGGTACTGACGATATTTTCCTGCTGTACCTATATTATGATTGCGTCTTCCGCCATGCGGATGCTGCTGTATGTGGGAATGCATCACCTGACATTTCTGCGGCTGCTGGTTTTATGGGCGCTGGTACTGCTGACCGTGCTGCTGACAGGATGCATTGTCACCATCTATAAAAACGGGTTCCCGCTGTTTCAGTTTGCAATGGTGACGGTCACGGTATTTTATATCGGATTTTCACTGGCAAGGCCGGATTATCAGATTGCCAAATACAATCTGGCGCACGACCGGGAAGCGGTTTCCTCCGATTCATGGTATTGGTTTAAGCTGAGCAGTGATGCCATCCCGGCTCTGGAAGCGGAAGGCGTGCTGGAGGAGATGGGCTGGCGGCCGGATTTGCCGGACAATGAGAACACCTATGCGCTGCGGATGCTGCAGCGCAAGCTGGATGCATACCGGGAAATGGGTTTTCGGGATTTTAATTATTCCTGTTACCGGGCGGGTAAGATTCTGGAATCATACGGGACACAATAAGAATACAAAACGGAACTGCGGATACCGGGCAGTTCCGTTTTGCGTGTGACGGACTTCCGGCATTTCACAGCGGCGCAGGACGGCCGTTTTTTTGTGTCACACAAGCTTTCCGACCGCAATTTCTATTGACATTTCCCGGCAGGCGTTGTATAACTAGAAACATATTATTCATACTGATTTAATGGGGAATGGAGGAAAGGCGATGAAAAAGATATATTCGGGTACACTCGGCCTGATCGGCAATACGCCGCTGGTGGAAGTTGTCAATGTGGAAAGGGAACTGGGGCTGGAGGCGACCGTGCTGGTGAAGCTGGAATATTTTAACCCCGCGGGCAGTGTCAAGGACCGGGTTGCGCGATCGATGATCGAGGATGCGGAGGAGAAGGGACTGCTGCGGGAAGGATCCGTTATTATCGAGCCGACTTCCGGCAATACGGGGATCGGGCTGGCCTCGATCGCGGCTGTGAAAGGATACCGGATCATCCTGACAATGCCGGAGACGATGAGCGTGGAGCGGCGCAATATCCTGAAGGCATATGGGGCGGAGCTGGTGCTGACGGAAGGTGCAAAGGGCATGAGCGGCGCCATTGCCAAAGCGGAAGAACTGGCAAAGGAGATTCCGGGCGCGTATATTCCGGGACAGTTTGTCAATCCGGCGAATCCGGCGGTGCACAGGGCGACGACAGGGCCGGAGATCTGGGAGGATACGGACGGCGGTGTGGATATTTTCGTCGCCGGTGTGGGGACCGGCGGCACACTGACCGGCGTGGGCGCCTTTTTAAAGGAAAAGAAACCGAATGTGAAGGTTGTGGCCGTGGAGCCGGCTTCCTCGCCGGTATTGTCCACGGGCAGGGGCGGACCCCATAAGATCCAGGGCATTGGAGCCGGCTTTGTGCCGGCGGTGCTGGACACGGACATCTATGACGAGATTATACCGGTGGAAAATGACGATGCGTTTGCTGCGGGCAGACTGCTGGCCAGAAAGGAAGGCGTGTTGGTGGGAATCTCTTCGGGGGCGGCGCTGCATGCGGCGATGGTGCTCGCGCGGCGGCCGGAAAACAGGGGAAAGACCATAGTGGCGCTGCTGCCCGACACCGGAGACCGATATTATTCGACCCCGTTGTTTACAGAATAAGGGGAACATGTTATAGTAATATTCGCCAGAGAAAAGAGGAGAATTGGGATGGGAAAAGTGACAAGAGAGAACAGGACGTTTCGGTTTGAGACATTACAGCTTCACGTGGGACAGGAGATGCCCGATCCGGCGACGGATGCGCGGGCGGTGCCCATTTATCAGACGTCTTCCTATGTATTCCGCGACTGCGATCACGCCACGGCGCGATTCGATCTGTCCGAGGAGGGCAATATTTACGGGCGGCTGACCAACCCGACGCAGGATGTGTTTGAGCGGCGGGCGGCGGCGCTGGAAGGCGGCGCGGCGGCGCTGGCCACGGCTTCGGGCGCGGCGGCCATTACCTATACGTTCCAGAACCTTGCGCAGAACGGCGATCACATTGTGTCCGCGAAAAATATTTACGGCGGCACGTATAATCTGCTTGCACATACGTTGCCGGAATACGGCATTGAGACGACGTTTGTCGATATATTTGACGAAAAGGCGATTGAGGCGGCGATCACGGAAAAAACAAAGGCGGTTTTTATCGAGACGCTCGGCAATCCGAATTCCGATGTGGTGGATATTGAGACGATAGCCGCGATCGCGCATGCGCATGAGATTCCTCTTGTCGTTGACAATACATTTGCCACGCCGTATCTGGTGCGGCCGATCGAATACGGGGCGGATATTGTGGTGCATTCGGCCACGAAATTTATCGGCGGCCACGGGACGACGCTCGGCGGCCTGATCGTGGACGGCGGCAGATTTGACTGGAAAGCGTCGGGCAAATTCCCGGCTCTGACGGAGCCGAATACGAGTTATCACGGGGTGGTATTTACCGAAGCAGCGGGACCGGCTGCATTTGTGACCAAGATCCGCGCGATTTTACTGCGTGATATGGGCGGCTGCATTTCGCCGTTTAACGCCTTTTTGCTTTTACAGGGATTGGAAACACTTTCCCTGCGCGTGGAGCGGCATGTGGAAAATGCGCTGAAGGTTGTGGAATTTCTCAAAAACCATCCGCAGGTGGAGACGGTGCATCATCCGGCTGCATCGGAAGACGAGAACCAGAAGGCGCTGTACCGGAAATATTTCCCGCACGGCGGCGGTTCCATCTTTACCTTTGAGATCAGGGGAGACGCGCGGAAGGCGAAAGATTTTATCGACAATCTGGAACTGTTCTCCCTGCTCGCCAATGTGGCGGACGTGAAATCGCTTGTCATTCATCCGGCAACGACCACGCACAGCCAGTGCACGGAGGAAGAACTGCTGGATCAGGGGATCAAACCCAATACGATCCGCCTGTCCATCGGGACGGAACATATCGACGATATTCTGCAGGATCTGGAAGAAGCGTTCCGGGCGGTGGAGTAAGCAGAAGAAGCATACAGGAGGAAACGGCGATGGCGGCAGCGGTGGAAGAAACAGTGCGGGAAGCACTGTATGCTTTGCAGGATTTGGAATACCGGGATTTTCAGAGCAGACTGATCCCCAATATAGACAAGGAAACGGTGATCGGCGTCCGCACGCCCGCGCTGCGGAAATTTGCAAAACAATTCGGAAAAACAAGCGAGGCGGCAGCGTTTATGCAGACGCTGCCCCATGCCTGTTATGAGGAAAATAATCTGCATGGTTTTCTGATCGAAGGAATAAAAGATTATGACACCTGTATCGCCTGTCTGGACGCATTTCTTCCCTGGGTTGACAATTGGGCGACCTGTGATCTGATGTCGCCCGGCGTATGCAAAAAACACCTGCCCGAACTGTTGACACCGATCGGCAGATGGATTGCATCCGGTCATACATATACCGTCCGTTTTGGCATCGGGATGCTGATGCGGTTTTATCTGGACGAAGCCTTTCGGCCGGAGTACCCGGAAATGGTGGCGGGAATCCGTTCCGGGGAATATTATGTGAATATGATGATCGCCTGGTACTTTGCCACGGCGCTTGCCAAACAGTATGACGCCGTTTTGCCGTATCTGACGGAGCGGCGTCTGGCGGACTGGACGCATAACAAGACGATTCAGAAAGCGGTGGAAAGTTACCGGATTACAAAAGAGCAGAAGGCATTTTTGCGGACGCTGCGGGTAAAGCCCTGCGCGGCGCCGGCTGGTGGGAGGAGACCATGAAAGAAACGGGCATTTTATCCAATAAACTGTATCTGTATCTGACAGAGTTTTTTGCCGGCATGTCGGTTATGGCAGTGGAGCTGGGGGCCAGCAGACTGCTTGCGCCGTATTTCAGTTCTTCCCAGATTGTGTGGACGATTATTATCGGCACGATTATGATTGCCATGGCACTCGGCAATATCTATGGCGGCAGGTCGGCGGACAAAAATCCCGATCCCGATAAACTGTATGGCCGCATTCTGATTGCGGCGGTCTGGATCGCCCTGATTCCGGCGGTCGGCAAATATGTCATTCTGGCGGTTTCCGCGGTACTTATTTTTTCCATTAACAGCAATTTCCTGATCTGGGCGGCTTTTGCCGCGTGCATGGTCGTGTTCGTGTTTCCGCTCTTTCTTCTGGGGACGGTGACGCCGAGCCTGGCGAAATATACGGTGGACTCTCTGGATGAAAACGGCACAATGGTGGGCAATCTGGGGGCGTTTAATACGATCGGCAGCATTCTCGGCACATTTCTGCCGACGTTTGTCACCATACCCACGGTCGGGACGAGCATTACGTTTCTGATTTTTGCAGGAATTCTGTTGCTGCTGTCGCTGTTGTATTTCGCAAGCTGCAGACGCGGAGGCATCAGGACGGGGGCGGCCGTTTTTGTCTTTCTTGTGTGCTGTATATTCGGCGCCTCGGACAGTTTTGCTTTCTGGGAGGACGATCTGACCTATGAGGGCGAGTCCGTTTATAATTATCTGCAGGTGAAAGAGGATGAAAACAATGTGATCCTTTCCACCAATGTCCTGTTTGGCGTGCAGTCGATTCTGAAAAAAGACGACAGCCTGACGGGGATGTATTATGACTATGCGATGGCGGCGCCGCTGATGGCGGACATCGCTGCCAAAGAGCAGATGGATGTGCTGATTCTCGGCATGGGGACGGGGACATATGCGACACAGTGCATGCGGTATTTCGATCAGATGAAAATTGCGGGCGTGGAGATCGACGAGAAGATCACCGCACTGGCAGAGCAGTATTTCCGCCTGCCGGAGGATGTGGAGGTGACGACTTATGATGGCCGCGCTTTTTTGCAGGCGACAGACCAAAAATACGATGTGATTATGGTGGACGCCTATCAGGATATTACGATTCCGTTCCAGATGTCGTCGATTGAATTTTTTACCATGGTCAGCGAACATTTGAAGGAAGGCGGTGTGATGGTCGTCAATATGAACATGCGGGGCAGGCAGGAAGGCAACATCAACCAATATCTGGCGGACACGATCTGCGGCGCGTTTTCCCACGTCTATACGGTGGATGTGGGCTATTCCACGAACCGCGAGCTCTTTGCCTCCAATTCCCCGCAGATGATGGATACGCTGCAGCGCAATATCGATGCGCTGACGGATGCGGAACTGGCGGGCATGATGGTGCGGGTACAGGACGGGCTGACGGCGTATGAGGCGGGAAATTACCGGATGACCGATGACAGAGCGCCGGTGGAACTGCTTGGCATGCAGGTGATCGACGACCTGATCGGGGATGAAGTGGAATATTATAAAGAGATCTATAAGGAAGAGGGAGTCGGCGGACTGCTGGAACGGCTTGGGCAGGGGGATTTATAAGATTGCATTTTCTGTAGAATAACAGGGGTATCCATGCTATACTGTTTATAACGGTGTACAGGCGGCGGACATATGCAAAAGAGGAGAGAAAAAATGAAAAAGAGCAATATATGGACATTGAAGCTGAATACGGCGACATTGGTACTGATTCCCGCGGCGGTGGGAATCAATTATCTGGGCAAGCTGTTTGCCGGGGTATTGAAACTGCCGCTGTGGCTGGATTCTATCGGCACCTGCCTGGCGGCGATGATGGCGGGACCCGTTGCGGGCGCGATTGTGGGAGCGGTCAACAATATTATCTACGGACTGACTGTGGATCCCATTTCGACCGTGTACGCGCTGACGAATATTGCGATCGGCATTGTGGTCGGGATACTGGCGCACAGAGGGCTGATGAAACATCTGAAGGGAGCGCTTTTATCGGGACTGATCGTGGGACTGGTGGCCGTGGCTGTCTCCACGCCGCTCAATATGATATTCTGGGGCGGCACCACGGGGAATATCTGGGGTGACGCGGCTTTTGCCATGTGCCTGAACGGCGGAATGCCGGCGCTGGCTGCCTCCGCCGTGGACGAGATTATCGTGGATATACCGGATAAGGTCGCCGTTTTGCTTGTGGTTTATATGATCGGAAAGGGCCTGCCGCAGAGCCTGCGCAGTCTTTATCAGGGAGAAGACGAGATTTCCAGTCTGGATTGACGGATCGTGACTGCACTGCGGCGCTGCGGGTACGGGAACATGCCGCTGCATTTTCGGCGGATGAGAGGTGGCTTGTTTGAAAAGCATCAGTTTATATGAGGATAAGGGGACAATACTGAATAAAACGGCTCCGGAGACAAAGCTTTTGTATATTCTGGCGGCGCTGCTGGTGCCTGCTCTGACAGGAAGCAGAGGGGCGGGAATCGGATTGATCGGATGCAGTGTTATTTTGCTGCTCATCGGCAAAGTATTCCGGCGGACGCTGCCGGTGATCGGGGTATCCGGCTTCGTGCTGTTGACGGTTGTCGTCATTCAGGGAATGTTCCGGCCGGGCAATGAGACGGTGGCGTTTTCGCTGGGCGTACTGACTTTTTACAGAGAAGGTCTGCAGTTCGCCCTGACAATCGTAATCAATATCCTGAACATTCTGCTGAGCTTTTGTGTGCTGATTCTGACGACAAAGCCGTCTGATCTGATCGAAAATCTGATTCGCAGAGGATTTTCGCCCCGTCTGGGTTATGTGTTCGTATCCATCTTTCAGATTATACCGCAGATGACCGAGACGATGAGCACGATCACCGATGCACAGCGCAGCCGGGGAATGGAAACGGAGGGAAACCTTCTTACAAGGATCAGAGCTTTTCTGCCGCTGATCTCTCCGGTCGTTATGAGCGCGCTGGTCAATACGAAGGAGCGGGCGCTGGCGCTGGAAGTGCGGGGATTCGGACTGCATCGGAAGAAGACATTCATCAATGAAGAGACAAAGACGGCGGCGGATGTCTGGCTGCAGGCGGCCTGCCTGCTGGCGGTTGCGGCCGCTTTTGTGTGGAGGATCGCGCGATGGCTTATGTGAGGGCGGAACATCTGAAATATCGGTATCCGGGGAGAGAAAAACTGGCGCTGGACGATATTTCCTTTGCGGTCAGTCCGGGAGAATTGATCGGTATTATCGGTCCCAACGGTTCCGGCAAGAGCAGTCTGTGTCAGGCGATTGCAGGGCTGATTCCGGGATTTTACAAAGGGGCCTACGGCGGGAAACTGTTGTTGGATGATCTGGAAGTGCGCAGTGCGGATGCGGACAGTCTCTGCGGAAAGGTGGGGATTGTCTTTCAGAATCCGTTTAATCAGGTGACGGGTGCGAAACTGACCGTCTATGAGGAGATTGCTTTCGGGCTGGAAAATATGGGGCTGCCCCGGGCGGAGATGAAACGGCGGATTGTGGAGGCAATGGAGCTGCTCCGCATTGCGGCATACCGCGACCGGCATCCGTTTGATCTGTCGGGCGGGCAGATGCAGCGGATGGCGATTGCGGGCGTTCTGGCAATGCGGCCGGAGGTTATGATACTGGATGAGCCGGTGTCGCAGTTGGATCCGCAGGGCCGAAGGGAAGTATTCGAAGCCGTGCGGGCATTGAGCAGAAACGGGATTACGATTTTTATGGCGGAGCACAATATGGAACAGATTGCCGCTTTCAGCGACCGTGTTATGCTCTTATACGAGGGAAAACTGGTCGCCATGGATACGCCGGCGGCTCTCTTTTCCGGAACGGATTTGCAGGCATACGGTGTGGAAGCTCCCGTATATACACAACTTGCGCGGATGCTTGGCCTGCGCAGAGACGACGGAAATTATCCGGTGACGCTGGAGGAGACGCAGGCATTGTCGGCAAATGCGGGACAGGGAGTGGAACAATGAGCGAAATCAGGATCGAAAATCTCCGTTTTGCCTATCCGTCGGGAGAAGAAGTGCTGAAGGGGCTGGATTTTACGATTGATACCCGTTCGACGGCGATTATCGGGCAAAACGGCGCGGGCAAAACAACGTTTGTCAAACTGCTGAAAGGGCTTTTGCGCCCGACGGCGGGAAAAATATGGCTGGACGGCACGGATACGGTTACGCTGCGTGCGGCAAAGCTGGCCGCGCACATCGGACTGGTGTTTCAGAACCCGGATGACCAGATTTTTAAGGCTGCGGTGCTGGATGAGGTGATGTTCGGGCCGCTGCAGATCGGCATGGGACGGGAGGAGGCGCGCCGGGCGGCAGCAGAGGCCATGGAATGGATGGGACTGACCGGACTGGAAGCGGAGAATCCTTATGACATGGGGCTTTCGGTGCGGAAGCTGATTGCGATCGCCTCCATTCTTGCCATGCACACACAGGTATTGATACTCGATGAACCGACCATCGCGCAGGACCGTGTTGGCCGGACACGCATTCGTGATATGATCCGCAGACTGCAAAGAGAAGGCCGACAGGTGATTACGATCATTCATGACATGGATTTTGTTGCGGAAGTGTTTGAGCGGGTCATCGTTTTTGCGGAGGGCAGGATACTGCTGGACGGCACTGCAAAAGAAGTGTTTTCCAACGGCGCGGCGCTGGAGGCCGCGGCACTGGAACAGCCGGCGGTGACAAGGCTGTGCCGGGCGCTTGGATATAAGGGGACATATTTGACGGCTGCGGAGGCGGCGGAACGGATTTGCGGCCGGAGGGGACAGGAAGGATGAAAAAAAGACGCTTTTTACATAGCAGATGTTTCCTTTTGGCTGTCTGTGCGGCGTTTGTGCTGACGGGATGCAGCATGGGAAAAAAGCAGGAGAATATTGATCTGGGCATGGAGGCGATTGCGGGACTCGATTATGAGGGGGCGCTGGCCTGCTTCGAGAAGGCGCTTGTGGAAGGGGAAGACGAGGAACTGCTGTACCGCGGGCAGGGCATTGCCTATATCGGGCTGACACAGTATGAGGAGGCGGCGGCATCGCTGGAGAAGGCCCTTTCATATTGTAACGGCAATATCGGCAGCCTGGAATTTGACATCAATTATTATCTGGCCGTGGCATATTATAAAAAGGGCGATATTGACCGGGCGCTGCAGGTTTACGATGCGATCCTGGCGCTGCGGGATGATGAAAAGACGGCATACTGTCTGCGCGGTGCGCTGGCGCTGGAGCAGGAGCGTTATGACGATGCGGATGCGGATTTCCGTAAGGCGGTCAGTCTGGATAAAAAAGATTATGACACGCTGCTGGATATTTATATCAGCCTCGAAAAAAACGGCTACCGTGAGGCCGGTATCGAATATCTGCAGACTGCGCTTACCGAAGGGGGAGACAATATCTCCGATTATGACAAAGGCAGGCTGTATTATTATCTGGAAGATTACGACAACGCCCGCAATTCGCTGGAGAAGGCGCGGGATACGGGGAGTGCGGAAGCCGTTCTCTTTCTCGGCAGAACCTATGAGGCACTCAACGATTTTAATTACGCGTCCAGCGTCTATTCCAACTATCTCGACAGTCACCCCGACGATCCGCAGGTACAGAATCAGTTTGGCATCTGCAAAATGCAGATGGGGGAATACGAAGCGGCGCTGGCTGCCTTTGAAGCGGGACTTGCCTGCGAGGATACCGTCTGCCGGCAGATTTTGAAATATAATCAGATTGCCGCATATGAAAAGCTGTCCCGCTTTGCGGAAGCGGCGGCTCTGATGGAGGACTATCTGGCGCTGTATCCGGATGACGAAAAGGCGAAGCGGGAATATGCGTTTTTGAAGACAAGGTGAGAAATTGAATATTTTCTTAAGTCAACGGGAAATATTGACAGGCATTTTGCAGTCTGCTATTGTGATACATAGAAAATTAAGAAGATACCGTATATGAGTAAGGAGGAGGAAGTATGAAGTTTCATGTAAGGAAGTTGTTGATTACCGTATGTGCGATCGGTTTGTTTGCGGCCTGCGGCCTGACCGCTCTGGCGGGAAGCCAGCCTAAAATTTCCGTGTCGGACAATGTGGTTTCCGTATCGCATGACGATACGACGACAAAGGTTACAGTCAAGGTAAAGGAATGGAAGGGTTCGAAGCCCTTTGTGGTAAAATATGCCGTGGATGACAGCAGCGTTGTCAAAGTGGAACTGGACAGTCAGAAAAGCGATTCTTTTAAGCTGAAGATCAAGGCAAAGGGAACCGGCAGCACCGTTGTCAAGGTATGGCTGGACGGCTACAGCAGAAGTGCACAGTATATTATTGTCAATTCGATCAATTATCAGAGAGACAGCGAAGACGGCTATTCGGTCAGACATTATGGTTATATGACGGGCACGAAGGGGGAAGCGGCGGTTATCGACGACTTTGAAATCGAAAATGTAGATGGAGAAGACCGCCTGTATGTTTATTTTACCTTTAAAGATCAGGGCCTGGGAAATGGCAGTTCGGCAGTCTTTACCGCGAAATGCGAGGAAGATGACGGCGATCCGACCGGGAATGTGCAGGCTACGGCAAGCGGCATCACGCCGGGCGGAAGCGGATATAAAGTATATTTCAAGATTCCGAAAAATACGGCGACCATCAAACTGGTAAATGACGACCTGTAATACGGGAAGGACGGAACGATGATTCAAAAACTGATTGCGGGAATTAAAAGAACAGAGGCGCCGATTGTGGTGGGACTTGACCCGATGCTCTCCTATATTCCGGAGCATATTACGGAGAAAGCCTATGCGGCATACGGTGAGACGCTGCAGGGAGCCGGTGAGGCTGTCTGGCAGTACAACAAAGGAATTGTCGATGCAGTCTGCGATCTGGTTCCCGCGGTAAAGCCACAGATCGCCATGTATGAACAGTTCGGTATCGAAGGGCTGATCGCCTTTGAGAAGACGGTCCGCTATTGTAAGGAAAAAGGGCTGGTGGTAATCGGCGACATCAAGCGCGGCGACATCGGATCCACATCGGAGGCTTATGCCACAGGCCACCTTGGCAGTGTGCGGGTGGGATCCCGGGAATACCGGGGATTTGACGAAGACTTTGTCACGGTCAATCCATATCTCGGCTCGGACGGCGTTATGCCTTTTATCCGTGTATGCCAGAAGGAAAAAAAAGGACTGTTTATTCTGGTAAAGACTTCCAATCCGAGCAGCGGCGAGTTTCAGGATCGTCCGGTAAGAGACGGCAGTGCGGCATCGTCGGACAGACCGCTGTATGAACTGGTCGGAGAACAGGTGGCGCGATGGGGCGAAACGTGTATGGGTGATTCATACAGTTATATCGGCGCGGTTGTCGGTGCGACCTATCCGGAGACGGGAAAGGCGCTGCGCCGGATTATGCCGAAATCGTATATCCTCGTGCCGGGGTACGGCGCACAGGGAGGAAAAGGGGCCGATCTGGTTCACTTTTTTAACGAAGACGGGCTGGGTGCGATTATCAATTCTTCCCGCGGCATAATTGCCGCTTATCAGCAGGAGAAATATGCGTCATACGGCAGTACGGGCTATGCGGACGCCGCGCGTGCCGCGGTGCTCGATATGAAAGCGGATATTGCTTCCGCATTGGCGAAACGATAACATTTCAAAGGCCGGCCGGCAGGACTTTTCAGGGACTGCCGGTCGGTTTTTGTCTGCTGCGGCTGCCTGCTTCCGGTTCAAATTTTTGCCATTCCCGTTCCGAAAACGTTGAAAACGGCCGTATTTTATGGTAGACTATGAATCATATGCAGACAAACCTGCATTTTTTATGGTGCAAGATCAGGAAGCAATCGGGGAGAAAGACGCTATGGAACGATACAAAGAGGAATTTATAGAGTTTATGCTGGACAGCAATGTGTTGAAATTTGGTGATTTTACGTTAAAGAGCGGCCGGAAATCTCCTTTTTTTATGAATGCGGGTTCTTATGTGACCGGCAGTCAGCTCCGCAGGCTCGGACGGTTTTATGCCGAGGCGATTCATGACCGCTACGGCGTGGATTTTGACATATTGTTTGGGCCGGCTTATAAGGGAATCCCGCTGGGCGTGGCTACGGTTATGGCGATCAGTGAATTATACGGAAAAGATGTGAAATACTGTTCTAACAGAAAAGAGATCAAAGACCACGGCGACAAGGGTATTTTACTGGGCAGTCCGATTGCGGACGGCGACAGGGTTGTCATAATCGAGGACGTCACCACTTCGGGGAAATCCATCGAAGAGACCTTTCCGATTTTGAAGGCGCAGGGAAATATTGAGATTCTGGGACTGATGGTATCTCTGAACCGGATGGAGAAAGGGCAGCATGGGGAAAAGAGTGCGCTGGAAGAGATCCGCGACACGTATGGATTTCCGGCTGCGGCGATCGTATCCATGGAAGAGGTGGTTTCCCGGTTGTATAACAGGGAATACCGGGGCAGAGTATATATTGATGATGTGGTGAAAGCGTCCATAGATGCATATTATGCGCGCTATGGGGCAAAAAAATAAAAAGGAGCAGTTTGCATGGAAGAAAAGGCATATAAGATTATGGGACAGTCGGGAGGACTGAATATTACACTGGGCGTGATTGCGATCGTCGCGGGAATTGCCGGCGGGGTGCTTCTGATCGTGGGCGGTGCCAGACTGCTTGCGGCAAAGTCCAAATTGCTGTTCTGACACCGGCGCAGCAGGGGGTAGCCATGGCGAAAAAGAGCAGTTATATCTTTACCAACAAAGAGCATCCTCAAAAAGCGCTTATGTCAACGATACTGGGGATTGTTTCCGCAGTTTCCATTATCGCATCACTTTATCTGACGTTCCAGAACGGCGGTGTGGCAAGGCCGCGCTATGGAGCGGCTTTTCTGCTGGCGGCGCTTTTTTCGGTGGCGGGTCTGATACTCGGCATTTTATCCCGGATGGAACCGGACAAATATTATCTTTTCTCGTATCTGGGGCTTGCCATTAATATTCTGGTTCTGGCAGGTACCGGATTTATTTTATTTGCAGGAGTATATGGAATATGAAAGAAGTGGAAACGCAGCAGGACGCATTTTTGGCGGAACGCTTTGAACTGGCGCTGGAGCGGATCGGCGGACTGGCAGATCCGGATCAGCAGGACTCCGGCGCATCGCAGCGGTATGCGTCTTATTTTCGGGAGACGGCCGCTTATGTGAAAAAGCTGCTTGTCGAGTGGGACGATCAGATGCATCAGCGGCTGGAGGATATACCGCTTACCGTTTTGCGGGAGCGCAATCACAGACTGTATGCGGATATTTTGCCGGAGCGTTATGAAACCTGCTATGGTAATCCGGCTTATGCGGTCAGTCTGTTCGGGGAGGATACCGGGCGGCTGCTGGCATTCCTGTATGCAGAGCTGCACAGCCAGATCGCCGCTGTCTATGAAAAGGACAGGGAAGCGCTGACAATCCGTATGGAATTGTTTCTGGAAATCTATCAGGCGTTCGTCTGCGCCCGGGAGGAAGGGAAGGATGCGCCTGCGTATGAGGAGCTGCGTCAGATTGTATACTGGTTTGTAAGCGATTATTCGGAGACAGAGACGGAGAAGCGGGTTCGCAGCCAGCTCGATCCCGGTCAGGATTTTTTGCTGCGTATTGTCATGGACAGTGATCTGAGCGACAGCCGGTATCTGTATTATTATGGAGAATACATTACCGGGAACGAGGAAAAGCTGGCGGCGTATCTGTACGGATTGCCGGAGGAGACAATCGGCAGGATGGCGGACACCTTTACCGAAGGATACCGGATGGGGTTTGTCGTCGGCGGCAAGGATATGTCCCGGAAAAAGACGGTCAATCTCCGCTATCCGGCGGGCTTTGAACGGGTGATCCGGCAGGCGGTCCTGAATTTTCGGCGGATGGGTCTGGAACCCGTGATCTACAGAGTTTCGGAAAGCATTTTTCATAAAAGAGGCATGAGCCGGGTGGGCTTTGCCGGTGCGCAGGCCAATCAGCAGTACGCCTATGACCACCGGGAAGACCAGGCGTTGTATCTGGATAAGAAATATACGGCCCGGCGGCTGGAAGGGCTGAAGCGGGCTTATGAGGCGGCAAAAGAACTGGCGTATGTCCATGGCGGACCGGCCTGTCTGGAAGGATTCGGGGAAGCGCCGTTTGCGCCGCGGGAAAAAAAGGAGGCGCTTCGGCTCGGCAGGGAGCAGCAGCGGCTTGCGGTGGAATACGCGGCGGCTTCCGGCGAACTTGTCAACCGGTATATCAAGGGAGAGGAGCGCAGTTTTACGATTATCGCCTTTCCCATGCCGGAGATCGGGGAACGGTTTGCGGAGATATTTGATGCGGTGATAGCGGTCAACACGCTGGACTATGCGCTGTATCGGGATATTCAGCAGACGATGATCCGGGCGCTGGATGCGGCGGATTTTGTGCGGATTACGGGATGCGGCAAAAACCGCACCGCACTTACGGTTGCGCTGCAGCCTCTGCAGGACCCGCAGCGGGAAACAAAATTTGAGAATTGTGTGGCCGATGTCAATATCCCGGTCGGTGAAGTATTCACTTCGCCCGCACTGGAGGGGACAAACGGCCTGCTCCACGTGACGCGGGTTTATCTGAACGGCCTGGAATACCGGGATCTGGAACTGACGTTTACCGACGGCATGGTGACGGATTATCGGTGCGGCAACTTTTCTTCGGAGGCGGAAAACCGTAAATACGTCCGTGACACGGTGTTGTTTCATCACAACAGCCTGCCGATGGGAGAATTTGCCATCGGTACGAATACCACCGCTTACATGGCGGCGCGGAAATTCGGGATTGCCGATAAGCTGCCGATTCTGATTGCGGAGAAGACGGGACCGCATTTTGCGGTGGGGGACACCTGTTACTCCCACAGTGAGGATCTCCCGGTTCGCAATCCCGACGGCAGAGAGATGATCGCCAGAGATAACGCCTGCTCCCGCAGGCGGCTGGACGGCGATATGGCCGGGGCCTATTTCAACTGTCATACGGATATTACGATACCGTATGATGAACTGGGGGAGCTGACGGCGGTGGCATCCGACGGCAGGGAACAGGCGATTATCCGCAACGGGCGGTTTGTGCTGCCCGGATGTGAGGAGCTGAACGGACCGATGGTGCATTCGGCTATTGACGATACCGGACTCTCATACTAAAATAAAACTGAGAAGAATGCAAAGGAGATAAAAGATGGCACAGGTTTCGATTGTAATGGGCAGTGATTCCGACATGCCGGTTATGGCAAAGGCGGCCGACATTTTGGAGCAGTTGGGGATTTCCTATGAAATGCGGATTATTTCCGCGCACAGGGAACCGGATGTCTTTTTTGACTATGCGAAGACGGCAGAGGAACGCGGCATTCAGGTTGTGATAGCGGGAGCGGGGATGGCGGCTCATCTGCCCGGCATGTGTGCGGCGATTTTTCCGATGCCCGTGATCGGGATTCCGATGCATACCACCTCTCTCGGCGGCCGGGATTCCCTCTATTCTATCGTGCAGATGCCCTCCGGCATTCCGGTGGCGACGGTTGCCATCGGCGGCGGCGTCAATGCCGGTCTTTTAGCGGCGCGGATACTGGCGGTATCGGACACGGCGCTTCGGGAGCGGTTGAAGGCGTATGCCGCGGAGATGAAAGAAGGCGTGGAGAAAAAGGACGCACGTTTACAGGAAACCGGTTATCAAAATTATTGAGACGAGGAGAGAAAGCATGGATTATAAGAGTGCTGGTGTGGACATCGAGGCAGGATATACTTCCGTGGAACTGATTAAAAAGCATATAAAGGAGACGATGCGCCCGGAAGTACTGGGCGGAATCGGCGGATTTTCCGGCGCTTTCTCCATGAAAGCATTTCAGAATATGGAGCATCCGGTACTGGTGTCCGGCACGGACGGGGTAGGTACCAAATTAAAGCTGGCGTTTCTGCTGAACCGGCATGACACGGTGGGGATTGACTGCGTTGCCATGTGTGTGAACGATATTGCCTGTGCAGGCGGGCAGCCCTTGTTCTTTCTGGATTATATCGCATGCGGTAAAAACTATCCGGAGAAGATTGCCGATATTGTAAAGGGGGTTGCCGAAGGATGCAAGCAGGCAGGCGCAGCGCTGATCGGCGGTGAGACTGCCGAAATGCCCGGTTTTTATCCGCTGGACGAATACGA